>CAIYFD010000253.1 GCA_903925425.1 uncultured Opitutia bacterium
ACGGTCACGGGCCTGCTTGGCGATCTCGTCTCCGTTTCCGGCCGCGTGCTCGCGCCGGTGCTGCTCGCCTGCGTTGGCGCGGCGATGCTCGCCGGCGGGATGCAGAGCGGTTTCCGCCTTGCGCCCGATGCGATCGGCTTCAAGCCCGAGGCGCTCAATCCCGTGACCGGCTTCGGCCGGGTGCTCTCGAAGTCCTCGCTCGTCCGTGCCGGCATCGACCTGATGAAGCTGGTCGCCATCGGCTTCGCCCTCTACCTGAGCGCCAGCAACCTCCTGAAGGATCCGCTGTTCACCGCCCCGGTCGAGGCGGGCTACCTCGCGCAGTTTCTCAACCAGGCCTCGACGACGTTCCTCACCCGCCTGCTGCTCTCGCTCAGCATCGTCGCCGCGATCAGTTACGCGTGGGAAAAGTTCCGGAGCGGCCAGGATCTGATGATGACCCGGGAGGAAGTCCGCGAGGAGCGGCGCAATTCCGAGGGTGACGCCCATACCAAGCAGGCGATGAAGCGCATGGCCCGCCGGTTGATGCAGAAGCAGATGCTCGCCGCCGTGCCGGCGGCCGACGTGATCGTCACCAATCCCACCCATTACGCCGTCGCCCTGAAGTACGAACGCGGCCGCGACCAGGCCCCGATCATCCTCGCCAAGGGCGAGAACCAGTTTGCCCGCCGCATCAAGGCCCTCGCCGCCGCGCACGGTGTGCCGACGGTCGAGAACAAGCCGGTCGCCCGCGTGCTCCACGCGCTGGGGAAGGTCGGCGAGGCGATCCCGCCCGGGCTTTACCAGGCCGTGGCCGAGATCCTTGCGGTCGTCTACCGCACGCACCGACATTATTTCCACGAGCTGAAGGCCCGCCGGCTGGTCGCGTCGATTTAGGCCATGTCCGCCGTCGCCGCCCATCTCCCGCTGGCCCGCCTGCTGAAGCGCGCCGACCTGCTCTTCACCGCCGCGCTGTTCGGCACGGTGCTGCTGCTGGTGCTGCCGGTGGCGCCGTTCATCATCGACATGCTGCTGGCCCTGAACATCGGGCTCTCGCTGCTGGTGCTGCTCGCGATCGTCTACGTCAAGGATCCGCCGGAGTTCTCGGGGTTCCCGACGATGCTGCTGACGCTGACGCTCTTCCGCCTCGCGCTGAACATCAGCTCCACCCGCCAGATTCTCGCCAACGGCTACGCCGGCGAGATCATCGAGTCGTTCGGCCACTTCGTCATCCAGGGCAACTACATCGTCGGCGCGGTGGTGTTCCTCATCCTCGTGGTGATCAACTTCGTGGTCATCACCAAGGGCGCGGGCCGCATCGCCGAGGTGAGCGCGCGCTTCACCCTGGACGCCCTCCCCGGCAAGCAGATGGCGATCGATGCCGAGCTCAACGCCGGCATCATCGACGAGGTTGCCGCCACCGCCCGGCGCGTGAAGGTGCAGAAGGAGGCTGACTTCTACGGCGCGATGGACGGCGCCTCGAAGTTTGTCCGCGGCGACGCCGTCGCCGGCATCCTTATCACCTTGGTCAACGTCATTGGCGGCTTCGCGATCGGCGTCTTCCAGATGGGCATGTCGCTCAGCGAATCGCTCGCCAAGTTTACGCTCCTCTCGATCGGCGACGGCCTCGTCTCCCAGATTCCCGCACTGATCATCTCGATCGGCGCCGGCCTGCTCGTCACCCGCGCCTCCGACAACCAGAACCTCGGCACCCAGATCACCGGCCAGCTGGTGCGCTACCCGCGCGCGCTCGCCATTGCGGCGGGGTGCCTGGGCGTTTTTGCGATCATGCCCGGCATGCCGATGCTGCCGTTCCTCAGCCTCGCCGCCGCCGCCGGTTTCGGCGCGCGCGCGCTCCGCGGCAGCGGGGCCGACGCCTCCGAGGAGTCCAGTCCTGCAGCCAAGGCCGGCAAGCCCGGGGCTGCGGGCAAAACCGACGCCGCCAATGCGGCGGGCGGCGCGCCCGCGGTTTCCGGCACTTCGGAGGATGTGCGCAAGCTCATCGACACCGACATCTTTGCGATCGAGATCGGCTACGGTCTGCTCGCGCTGGCCGACGCCAAGACCGGCGGCGACCTGTTGGCGCGCGTCACCGGCGTGCGCAAGAGTCTCGCCCGCGAGAAGGGCGTGGTCGTGCCGCCGATCTCGGTGCGCGACAACCTCGAGCTGGAGCCGAACGTCTACCGCTTCCTGCTCCGCGGCCGTCCGGTCGCGCGCGGTTCGCTCATTCCGGGCCGTTACCTCGCGATGAATGTCGCGGGCAGCGACGTCCGCCTCCGGGGCACGCCGACGCGCGAGCCGGTGTTCGACCTCGAGGCCACGTGGATCGACGAGGCCGAGAAGAAGACGGCCGAGCTGAATAATTTCACCGTGGTCGACCCGGCCTCGGTCCTGATCACGCACCTTTCCGAGACGCTCAAGGCCAACGCCCACCACCTGCTCGGCCGGCAGGACGTGCAGGCCCTCGTTGACCATCTCAAGACCAGCCACTCCGCGCTCATCGCCGAGCTGCTGCCTGATCTGGTCAACCTTGGTATTATCCAGCGCGTTCTGCAGAACTTGCTCCGCGAGAACGTCCCCGTCCTCAATCTCCCGCTCATCCTTGAGGGCATCGCGGACTTTGCCGGGCTCTCGAAGAATCCGGACGACCTCAGCGAGCTGATCCGCCGCCGCCTTGGGCTCTATTTCGTTCCCGCCCACGAGTGCCGGCCCGGCGTGGTCAAGGCGCTCACACTCGACCCGCGCCTCGAGCAGGCTCTCTCGACCAAGGTCCACCGCACCGCCACCGAGGTCGGCCTCGCGCTCGACCCGGCCACCGGTCGCCATCTCCTCGAGGAGTTGGGCCGCCGACTCACCGAACTCACCTCGGCCGGCCTGCCCGGCGTGCTCGTGGTCTCGACCGAAGTACGCCTGCCGCTCCGCCGATTCCTCGAGCCTTCGTTCCCGCGCCTGACGCTCCTCGCGTTTCAGGAACTGCCCGGGTCCTCCGAGATCGAGAACGCCGGCATCATCACCGCTCCCGCCCATCTCGTCCGCCAGGAGCTCAAGGCCGCGGCCTGACGCATCCCCGCCATGAAATTTCCGACCATTCCCGGCACCACCTTCAAGTTCACCGCGGCGTCCGCGACCGAGGCCGCGCAACTGCTCCGCGAGCAGCTCGGCGGCGATGCCAGCGTGCTCTCCGTGCGCAGCGTCGAGCGCGCGGGCCTGTTGGGCCTGCTCACCTCGCCCCGCCTTGAGGTCGTGGCGCGGGTCGGTGGCGGCGAGGCCGCCGCCGGGGCGGGAGGCTGGAGGCAGCAGGCAGAAGGATCGGAGGCGGCGGCCGCCGCCGATCCGATTCCAGGGGTAGGGCTGGCTCGACAAGCCGGCCACAATGTTTCCGGTTCCGGCCCCAAGCTTGATCAGCTGCTGGTGCGTTCCGGCTTCTCGACCCCGGTCATGGACCGCCTCCGGGCCTCGTCGGGCTGGGCCGCGCTGCGAGAGGAACCGCTGCACCGCGCGCTTGTGCAGACCGGCCGGCATCTTACCGGTCTCGCGACCTTCCGCCGGCAGGATCCCGCGCCGCTCTCCCGCGCCGCGTTCATTGGGGCGCCCGGCGTCGGCCGCACCACCGCGCTGTGCAAATGGATCGCCGCCGAGGTCTTTCGCCGCGCGCGGATTGGGCATGTCGTGACGGCGGAGTTTGATCGCCCCAATCCCGCGGGCCCGCTGCCCGTCTTCTGCGAGGCGCTCGGCGTGCCGCTGGCGCATTTCCCCGCCTCGACCCGGCCGGCCACACCCGGCGGCTTTGTCTGCCTCGACCTGCCTGGCCTTTCGGTCCGGCGTCCGGCGGAAAACGCCGCGCTCCGTTCCTTCCTCGACCGCGAGGAGATCACTGAGCGGATCCTGGTTCTCAACGCCGCCTATGACACCGCCGCCCTCGGGGCGGCGCGCAGTGCCGGCCGCGACCTCGGAGCGACCCACGTCGTGTTCACTCATCTGGACGAAGTCGCCCAGTGGGGCCGCCTCTGGGATCAGTTGCTCGAGGGGGACCTGACGCCGCTGTTCCTTTCCACCGGTCCCTCGCTCACAGGCGAGATGGAGGCCGATCCGGTCGACGCGGTCGCGCGCCGGACGTTCCCGGCGGACGCCGACGAAATCGCCGAGAGTGATTTCGGAGGAAAGATGACGGATGGCAGAGAACAGATGACAGAGGACGGAGGGCAGCTTTCGGAGGTCGGCCAGCATCTTAACGAACAGGATGCAGATGATTCCGAGGTTCCGTCCGCCCTCGGTCGTCCGCCCTCCGTTCTTGGAACCCAGTCCTCCGCCCTCCGCCTTCAGGCAACGATCACCACCATCGCCTGATCATCATGCGCTTTGTCTTCTTCATCGGCGGAATGGCGGGATTTTTCCTCGCGGCGTTGTCCGGCTGGAGCGCCGGCCGCGCGCCGGACCGGATCTTCCTCGATGCCGCCCTCGGCTGCCTCGCCGGTGCCTTCCTCTTTCGCTGGCTGTGGAACGTGATGCTCCGCGGCCTGCGTGAAACTCTCCTCGCCCGCCGTCCCGCTCCCGCGGCGCCGGCGCGCGAAAAACCGTGAACCAACCCAACCCGCATATGACGTCATGAACTCGCCCGCCGCCCCAGTCAGCGGCATGGATGCCCCCACCAATCCCGCAAAGGCCGCCTGGCGTGCCTATGCGGGTGTCTCTACCGGCGCTGTCGATGAAAAGGAATTGATCGAGCGCTATCTGCCCCTGGTCCGCAGCGTGGTGGACCGGATCCGACTCACCCTGCCGCCGCACATCGACCCGGACGACCTCCATAGTGTGGGTGTCACCGGGCTCATGGCGGCCGTCCGCAAGTACGATCCCGCGCAGGGCCACACCTTCGCCGGTTACGCGGCGACCCGCATTCGCGGCGCCGTGCTCGACGAGCTGCGGCGCATGGATTGGTGCCCGCGCCGGACCCGGGCCCGGGCCCGCAAGCTCAAGGAGTCCATCAACCAGCTGGAGCAGAAGCTGGGCCGGGCCGCCACGGAAGCCGAGATCTGCGAGGAACTTGAGCTCACCCGGGCCGCGTACGCCAAGTGGCTCGAGGAGATCCGCCCGGTCTCGTTCATTCCCCTCGACCTGCATGCCGAGGGCGAGGAGTCCGACGGCGCCTCGTTGCACGAGCTGCTGGCGGACGAGAACAACACCACCGGCCGCGACAACCTGGAAAAGGAGGAGCTGCTGCAACTTCTGACTCAACGTATGGCCGAACTGCCCGATACACAGCGGAAGATACTAGCCATGTACTATTTTGAGAACATGCGTCTGGCCGAGATCGCCGAGGTCTTTGGCCTGACGGAGTCCCGCATCTGCCAAATCCACTCGCAGACCATCCTGGGGCTGCGCGCGTTCCTCGGACGCGCCCGCATCCGCTGAGCCCTGCATCCGCCTCACCGTCCGACTCCTGATCTTTCCCGGTTTTTGCCGGGAAACGCCCCGGAGGGGGACTTCGACCAACCGCCAACCCCCATCGTGCTTGTTCTCATCGGAGCCTTTGTTGTCATGGCCTCGACCCTCGGCGGCTTCATGCTGGCCGGCGGGCAGCCGCTGGTGCTCCTGCACGTCTCGGAGTTCGTGGTCATCCTGGGTGTCGCGGCCGGCGTGCTGATCATCGCTAGTCCGGCGCACGTCCTCAAGGAGATCATCCATAAGATCCAGGCCTCGATCAAGGGGAAGGCCAGCGGCAAGCCGGAGTACTTCGATCTGCTCAAGCTGCTATACGAGCTTTTCATGACCGGCCGGCGCAACGGCCTCATCGCGCTGGAGGAGCATGTGATGGAGCCGGCGAAGAGCCCGATTTTCCAGAAATACCCCAGCGTGCTCGGCCACCACGAGCGCCTGCAGTTCCTCTGCAACGGGCTCAAGCCCGTCATCGACGGCAAGATCAAGCCGGACCAGCTCGAGAGCCTCATGATTGCCGAACTGCACGCGAAGAAGGAGGAGGCCGAGCACCCGATCCACATCCTGCAGCTGGTGGGCGATTCGCTGCCCGGCATCGGCATCGTCGCCGCCGTGCTCGGCATCATCAACACCATGTCCGCCATCGCCGAGGGCCCGGAGGCGGTGGGCGAGAAGGTCGCCGCCGCGCTGACCGGCACCCTGCTCGGCATTTTCGTGGCCTACGGGTTCGTCAATCCCCTGACCAACCGCATCAAGTTCAACGACTCCGCCGACCAGCTCTGCCTCAAGTGCATCATGCAGGCCGTGGCCGGCTTCGCCAAGGGGCTCGCCCCGCTCACCGCTGTCGAGATTGCGCGCCGCTCCCTGGACAGCTCAGTCCAGCCCGGCGCCGACGAACTGGAGGCCGCGGTGAAGAACCTCGGCACCGGCAAGTAACCATGGCCGGCGGAGGTGGAGCCTGGAAAGTGGCCTACGCGGACTTCGTCACCGCGATGATGGCCCTGTTCATGGTCCTGTGGATTTCCGCGCAGGACAAAAAGATCCTGATCGCGACTTCGCGCTATTTCCAGAGCCCGTTCACTTCGCCGTTCGAGGACCACTCGGGCCTGATGCCGTTTAACAAGGAGAACAATTCCGGCTCGACGCAGCAGGACAAGGACGACTCCGCCGGTAAGGAGCGGCCCTCCGACAACACCAAGCAGGTTGAGCTTAACTTCCTCAATTCCGTCGCCGCTGATTTCAAGCGACTGCTCCACCTGGACGAGAACACCGACCAGAAACCGATCGACATCCAGGTCACGTCCGACGGGTTGAAGCTCACGCTCTTCGACCGCCCCGACAAGCCGCTGTTCGTGAAGGACACCACCGAGTTCTCGGAGTGGGGCATCTACGTCCTGCAGGGCCTCGCCTGGATGGTGGAGCGCCACCAGTTCCGGGTCACGATCGACGGGCACACCCGCGCCGGGATTCCCGCGCATGACGACTATGGATCGTGGGAACTCTCGGCCGACCGCGCCAATGCCGCGCGCCGCCTGCTGGTGCATTACGCTGTGGCCCCCGCGCAGATCGAACGGGTCACC
>CAIYFD010000254.1 GCA_903925425.1 uncultured Opitutia bacterium
ACTGGAAGTGGTTGAGCTCCTTGAAGCCCTTCTGGTCCTCGACCGTGTCGATGCTGACGCCAATGACGGCCACGCCCTTCTTGATCAGCGCGTCATAAGAGTCGCGCAGCGAGCAGCCCCGGGCGGTGCAGCCGCCGGTGTAGGCCTTGGGGTGGAAGTAAACCAAGGTGTAGGCCTGATAAGTGTCTGACGTGAGCAAGAAAAGATGAGGATTAAAAGATGAGGATTCATGGCGCCGCATTTTCACCTGCCCGATGCTGCCCGGACGCGGGAAGACATAGCATGAGGCATGCCCCGCCGGTGCGGTGGCCGAATATGTCGCAACTGTCATGCAAGACCCGCCGCGGCGACCTCGACCAACCAAACCCACAGCCCTGTTCCCATTCTCCGTTTGCGTAGCGAACGCAGTTACCGTGAGTCTGGCTCATGGCCGTCCTACCCCCACGAATCCGCCTTGGAATTTTTGCCGCCTTGTTTTCGGCCGCCGCGAGCTTCGCGCAGCCGGTCCTTGGCCCCAATGGTGGTGAGGTCACGACCAGTGGCCTGAAGATTCTGAACAGCAATGTCGTGCGCGTCGTTTATCCGTATGATCTGGCAATGCTCGGGACCGACGCGACGGTCGAAGTCAGCTACCTGGTCGACGAGCAAGGCGGCGCAACCTCGGTGGTGGTCACCAGGACTTCGAACCCGGACGCGGCCGCCGCCTTTGTCGCCGCGCTCGACGAAATGGTGTTCGAAACCTCGATGCTCGACGGCAAGCCTGTGCTCTCCGACAAGCAGACGCTCAGCGCCAGCATCAAGCAGATGCAATTGCCGGCCGATCTCAGTTTCATCTCGGTGATCAAGAATCCCAGCGCCGTGGTCATCGGAGTGCGCGAAGTCGATGGCGGCCTGAAGCCTTCGGCCCGCATGGCTCCGGCGTTGTTCCCCCCCAGCCTGCAGAAATCGGGTCTCACGGAGGGCAAGGCCGTCTTGGAATTCTACATCGACCCCGCGGGCATCGTGCGCCTGCCGAAAGTACTTTCAGCGACCGATCCCGCGATGGGCTGGTCGGCCGCGTCGGCCGTGCTGACCTGGCGGTTTGAGCCCCCGAAGAAAGGGGGCCAGCCCGCGATCGTCAAAGTCACGGGCCTGCCGGTTGACTTCAAGGCGCCCCCGAAACCGGCCGTCACGCCCGTGCCCGCCGGCTCCGCGCTCAGGGCGGAGATCCTCGTCGAGTCGCCGACCATCGCCAACGCCCAGCTCAAGGTCGGCGTGGACCTCGTGGGCACCCTGCCGCAGCGAATCCTGCTGGAGGTCGCGGAAGACGGGACGCTGAGCCGGGATTTCGATCTTTCGATCCGCAACCCGAATCCCACGGGCGGGGACAAGGTCACCCTCAAATCGGGAGACCAGCCCCCCGCCAGGATCCGGTTTACAGCGGGCCCCGTTGAAGTCACCGGGACCGCCTCGGCCAAGCGCTGAGCTTGTCGGGGCCGGGCCGCAGTGCCGCGGATGGAAAGAAACTTTCCGTGCGCGCTGCATGATTGCGCAAATATGGCGCAGGCGTTTTTGCGGGCATGACGGACTTACGGAGTTCTTTACAAGGCGGGCGCCATTCCGTCGCACCGTGTAAAAAACGGCGGAATATTCCCCCTTTACTCTGCGGTCACTTCATCCCTTCTGCGCGCCCCGCTGAATATGAAAAGACCTCTGACACTGTTCCTGCTGACCGCGCTGGCCCTCGGTTTTCCCTCCCTCGCCGTCGCCGCCGATCGGGTCCAAGTCCTGCACGCCATCCATCAAGTGGAGAATCCCACCAACCGGACCAACCCGGGCCCGAAGGGCGAATTGGGTGCCTATCAGTTTCGTCGCAGCACGTGGTTCATGCACACCACTGAAGCCTTCAGCCACGCGAACGACCGGGCCGCGTCTGACGCGGTCGCGGAGAAACACTACGAGTGGATCAAGCGCGGCCTGCTGCAGGCCGGGATGGAGCCGAATGCCTTCAACATTGCCCTGGCGTGGAACGGCGGTCTGCAGGCCACCACTTCCCACCGCGCGCCGGCGGCCAGCTATCGCTATGCGACGCGGGTGGCCAATCTGGTCGCGGAGGCCGAACGCCATCAGCGTTTGGCCGCGGTAAACTGACCCGGTCGGTCGTCCTGG
This sequence comes from uncultured Opitutia bacterium, assembly GCA_903925425.1. GTDB lineage: Bacteria > Verrucomicrobiota > Verrucomicrobiia > Opitutales > Opitutaceae > CAIYFD01. Next base: position 2,149 of record CAIYFD010000254.1, read on the forward strand.
GGCCCAAACCTCCTCCGTCCGCGCGAGGAGGCGCTGGTCTTGGCCCAAGCGGGGAGTTGCGAAAGAGCGACCCACTCCCTTGCGTTCGGAAAGTAACCGTGAGCATCCCGACCCATCCCCGCCCGAGTTTCGTCCTTTCCTCGCCCCAAACCGGAACGGACTACCCGATCTTTCTCGATGTACCGGCGGATCAACCCGGGCCGTGGCCGGCGGTGCTGTTCCTTGATGGCGACGACCAGTTTCGCTTCGCCGTTCAGGCCGCGCACCTCGCCCGCGCCGCCGGTGACATCCCGCCCACCCTGCTCGTCGGCGTCGGCTACGGGGCCAGCTACACCAAGCCGGGCAACCAACGCCTGCGCGACTACACGCCGACTGCGGTCGCCACCGAGGCGGGCAGCGGCGGAGCCGAGCCCTTCCTGCGGTTCCTCACGGACACCCTCTGGCCCGAACTCGGGCGCCGGTTTCCCGTGCGCGAGGACGTGCGCGGGCTCGCCGGCCACTCCCTCGGCGCCCTGCTCGTGCTGCACGCCCTTTTTCAGCGGAAGCCGTTTTTCCACCGGTACCTCGCCAGCGCGCCGTCGCTCTGGTGGGACAACCGCGCACTGATGTGTGAGGCGCAAAATCTCCAAGCCACCGGCACCACCCTGACCGCCCGGCTTTTTCTCGGCGTCGGAGAAAACGACTCGGCTTCCACCCTGGCTGATCTCGAGCAATTCGAAGCCCAGCTCACCGCCCAACCTTTTCCCAAGCTGGAAGTCATCAGCCGCAGTTTCCCGGCGCGCGATCACTACAACGTCCTTCCCGACTCCTTCAGCGCCGGCTTGAAAAGCCTCCTCGGCTCCTAAGCGCAGGCGATTCAGCGAGGGGCGAGAGATCCCATCGCAGGAGCCGGCTTGCAGGCGATGACTGGTGTGATCGTGGTCGTCCGGATCGCCTGCAGTTTCAAGACGCCTGACCCATTCGTCCGACTCCTCCACGAAAAGTCTCGGCGCTGGGCGCGCAGACAATTAGAATGGTCCTTAATGACCGAGGAAGCCGTCGTCCGGAACACCGAACAACCCCGCACGGTGGCGTCGCTGTCAGCCGATTTGCGAGCCCTCGGCCTGCGTGAAGGGATGTCGGTGCTGGTCCATTCGTCGATGAGTTCGCTCGGCTGGGTGGTGGGCGGGACGCAGTCGATCATCCAGGCCCTGACCGACACGCTGGGCGAGAGCGGCACGCTCGTCATGCCCGCGTTCTGCTGCAACAGCGACCCGCGCGATTGGCAAAACCCGCCCATCCCTGAGAGCTGGTGGCAAGTCGTGCGCGACGACATGCCGGCCTTCGACCCCCGCCAGACCCCCACGTGGCGACTCGGCCAAATCCCGGAAGCCTTCCGGTCGTGGCCGGGCGTGAAGCGGTCGGCTCATCCGGCCCTGAGTTTTTGCGCCTGGGGAAAACATTCCGACACGGTCACGCGCAACCATGAACTCCATAACAGCCATGGCGAGGGTTCGCCCCTGGCGCGGCTCTACGAGCTGAACGCCCACGTGCTGCTCGAGGGGGTTGGGCATGACCGCAACACGTCGCTGCATCTGGCGGAGTACCGTGCAGAGTGGCCGTCCAAACACGTCGTCGATCAGGGCGCCGCCATGTTCATTGACGGTCAGCGCACCTGGGCAACCTATCATGAGGTGCTCTTTGCTCCGGCAGATTTTCCGCGCATTGGCGCCGCCTTCGAAGCCACCGGCGCCTGCGGGACCGGCAAGATCGGCAATGCACCCGCCAAGCTAATGAGCCAAGTGGCACTCATCGACTTCGCCTCGGACTGGATCCACGCCCACCGGCGCTGATCCCTGACCCGAGGCTGCCGGCCGTCCACGCGACGGTCTTCCCTCCCTCAGCGAGCCGACTCATGCCGGCTTCAGCCCCCATCCGGCTTTAGCCGTTACATCCGCGGTCAAACACCGTCACGGAATCCAAGAACTTCCGCCTACAGCACGAGACCGAGGAGCAGCACGAAGATCAGGCCGACCACCGAGAGCAGAGTCTCCATAATCGACCAGGTCTTCAGGGTCTGGCCGACCGTCAGGCCGAAGTACTCCTTCACCAACCAGAAGCCGGCGTCGTTTACGTGGCTGAAGAACACCGAGCCGGCACCGACGGCGAGCACGACCAGCGAGGTCTGGCCCGTGGAGAGGCCCCCAACAAGGCCGGTCATCAGCGACGAGGCCGTGATCGTGGCGACGGTGGCCGAGCCGGTCGCCAACCGGATCAACACGGAGAGCACCCAGGCCAGAAGCAGGACGGAAACGTGAGCGCCCTTGGCCCATTCCGCGAGCAGCGTGCCGATGCCGGTGTCGACCAGCACCTGCTTGAAGCCGCCGCCGGCGGCGACAATCAGCAGCATCCCGGCGATGCCGGGAAGAGAGGACTCGATGCACTTTGAAATCTCCTTGGCGGTCATGCCCGCGCCTCGGCCGAGGGTGAACATCGCGACAACCACCGCGATCAACAGCGCGACCAGCGGCGTACCGAGAACATCGAGGACTTGGCGGAGCCGGGCGGCTTTGTCGTCGATGAAAATGTCGGCCATGGCCTTGCCCATCATGAGACCAACCGGCAGCAGCACCGAGCCCAGCGTGATCCCGAAAGCCGGACGGCTTTGCGCGTCCGCCCCTTCCCGGGTCGCATCGAAGGTATGCGGAGCCGGGACGTCGACCCAGCGGCCGGCCACGACAGCGAACAACGGTCCGGACACGATCACCGTCGGGATGGCCACGAGGACGCCGAGGCCGAGCGTGACGCCGAGGTCGGCGTTGAGATAACCGATCGCGGTCAGCGGACCCGGGTGCGGCGGCACGAGGCCATGCATCGCGGAGAGACCGGCGAGGGCCGGGATGCCAATGGTGACCAGAGAAACCTGCGCGCGACGGGCGACGAGGTAGATGACCGGCATCAGCAGCACGAGGCCGATCTCGAAGAACATCGGCAGGCCGATGATCGCGCCCACCGCCGCCATCGCCCACGGCAACGCCCGCGGGGAGGCACGGCCCACGATCGTGTCGACGATCTGGTCGGCGCCGCCGGAGTCGGCAAGGAGCTTGGCGAACATCGCCCCGAGTGCGATCAGCACGCCGACGCCGGCGGCCGTCGCACCAAAGCCGGAGGAGAAGGATTTCAGCACGTCATCCACATTCTCGCCGGCAAGGAGGCCGACGGTCAGGCCGCCGAAGACCAGCGCGAGGAACGGATGGACCTTACCCAGCGAGATCAGGACAACGATGAGCGCGATCGCGGCCAAGGCGGCGACGATCAACTGTGCCCCGCCGGCTACAGGCTGCGTGAGCGTGGCCGCAGCGAGGGGCATCAGGGCGTTCAGGGCGGGCATCACTTCTTCTCCATCGGTTGGCCGGGCCCGTCGAGCCTCCGCCGCAACTCCTGCACGATGGCATCGACGCCTTCGTCGATGCCGATGATGACGCCAGGCTCGTCCGGCTGCAGCGGTTCGAGCGTCGCAAACTGGGAGGCCAGCAACGAGGCCGGCATGAAGTGCCCGACCCGGCCGGACTGCCGGCGCGTGATGACATCGCGGCTGCCCTCGAGGTGGACAAACCGCAACCCGGGCGCGTGACGGCGCAATTGATCGCGGTACTTTCGCTTGAGCGCCGAGCAGCCCATCACCCCCCCGCTCGCGTGGGCGGCGAGCCATTGGCCGACGGACTCGAGCCAGGGATAACGGTCGTCGTCACTCAGCGCCTCCCCGGAGGTCATCTTCGCGCGGTTGGCGGGCGGATGAAAATCATCGGCGTCGGCGAACGGCACCCCGAGACATCCAGCGAGTGCGGCGCCGACAACGGACTTGCCGGAGCCGGACACCCCCATGACAACGAGAAGCGGGGTTGCTGCCATGGCGTCATCATGCGCGGCGGGCCGCACCTCTAGGCAAGACTTTCGATCACTTTGGAACTGTCGGAGCAGCTCAAAGCTGCACGTGCAAGAAAGTCGCGCTTGGCGCCGGCAGACAAAGAAATGGTCTCGTCGTGCAAGACGCTTCGGGTGTTCCCTGCCATGCTCACGCGTCCATCCGCTTTTCCCCCGCAACATCAACCCCGCCATCCATGCACCGCACCTCCTCCCAAAATCCTGATTTGCGCCGGCTCTCCGGTCTCGGCCTGAGCCTCCTGCTCGTGCTCGGCTGCCTCCCGGCCCGCGCCCAGAACCCCGCCGCGGCCCCGGCTTCTGCCGACGCCGCACCCGCCTCGTTCACCATCACGGTCCGGAACCCCGAGAATGGCACGATCGCCATCACTCCCGCTCTCCCCGCCGACGGCAAGGTGGCTCCCGGCTCCGTCTTCACTGTCACGGCGACGCCCGCTCCGGGCTTCGCGATCGACAGCGTGAACTACTCCATCGCGGGGCGTTTTCCCGGTTTCGAGGAGTTCACGGGCACCGAGATCAAGGTCACCGCGGACCGCAACAAGAGCGTCGGCGCCTCCTTCATTGATCCGAAGGCGCTCGAGGGTTTCACCGTGAAGCAAAACATCGTCTACGCGAAGCCCGGCGTAAAGACGCTGAAGTACGACGTGTTCACGCCAAACGGCGCCCGGAACCTCCCGGCGATCGTCATCATCCATGGCGGCGGCTGGGCCGCCAACACCGAGGACATCATGCGCGCCCTCGCCCGTGAGCTCATCAAGGGCGGCCAGTATGTCGTCGCCAGCGTCGATTACCGCTGGATCGGCGCCGCCGACGGCGACAAGACGCCGAACGCCATGTCCGCACTCGTCGAGGATGTCTTCGGAGCCCTCGCCCACTTCCAGGAGCACGCCGCCTCCTATGGTGCCGACCCCACCCGCCTCGCTGTGACCGGTGACAGTGCCGGCGGCCACCTGTCCGCCGCCGCGATCAATCTGGTCGACATGATCGGCGACGGTGGCTTCGGCGTGAAGGACGGCGTGTACCAATTCAAGCCCACCTATCTTCCCGCCGGCAAATCGGCCGCGCAGGTCCGCGATTCCCTCCGCGCCGCGCTCAAGGCCGCCGCCCCGAGCTATGGGGTGTTCAGCCCCGCCATGCTCGCTGGTCAGATGGCCGGTGCCTCCCCCGAGTCCGTCGCTGCCATCTCGCCCATGGCCCACATTCCCAACATCAAGGACCGCGCCGTGCCGCAATACCTCCTCCGCGGTACCATTGACCGGACCATCCCCGACGCCGAAGTCCAGGGCTACACGGACGCCCTCAAGGCCGCCGGGCAGCGCGCCGAGTACGTCTTGGTCGAAGGCGCGGGCCACGCGTTTTTCGACTGGAAACCCGATTCCCGCACCAAGGCCACCTTCGCCCAGTACGGCGAGAAATACGCGGCCGAGATGAAGGGTTTCTTCAACTCGATCTTCTACCCGGCGGCCGCCGGTAAATGAGCCACCGCGCCAGCGGGCTGTGCCCGCTGGCGTCGGCCTTATTCTGCGACAGAAGGATTGTTCGCGGCCGCTTCGACGGCAAAGGCGGTGTGGTCGGACCTCTCGATCAGCGCGCGCCGGGATTGGATCCACGGGGTCGTCTCCGCTCAGAAGGAAGAAACGCGCGCGCGTCGGGTTGCCGGTGCCTGCGACCTCCTCGCCAGCGGGAAGCGCCGCGTCTGCTGCTTCGACCGGTCCGGATTCTACAGCAAACTATTCCGCGCGCCCAAGGCGGCGCGACCCGTGGATCAGCCCATGTCATCCCGCGCTCGGTGAGCTTGTCGCGGCGGCGGCAAGTGGCATCCTCCGGACATGCGCAAACGATGGATGTGGCTGCTGCTGTTTGCCCTGTTCGACCGAGGGCAGCTGGTGGCTGCACCGGCCGACACGGGCGGGTCGTCGACCCCGGCCGGTCCAGCTGGCGTTCTCGCGCCGGGCGCGCTGCTCACGGTCGAGTTCCCCGAAATGCCGCCGACCTTCTACGCCGTGCAGGAGAAGAAAAATCTTCCGGCGAAGATGACCGTCTTCCTGCCGCGCAATTACACGCCGGCCGGCCGGTTCCCCGTCCTGGTGTTTCTGAATGGCTGGAATGGTGGCACGGGAGCCGATCTCGGCGTAGCTCGCTCGCTCTGCGAGGACCGCGATTTTGTCTGCGTCAGCGTGCCGCTCTGGAAGATCGATCCGTCCGCCGCTGACATCGTCATGCGCGATCCCGACGCGGCCGCCATGTGGCCGCAGTTCCAAACCATGCTGGCCAAGCTCGATGAACTGGTGCCCAACCTCGACCGCGCGCGCTGGGTGCTCGGTGGGTTCTCCAACGGGGCGCACGCCGCGCAGGGGCTGATCGACATGTCGCAGGGCGAGGTCGCGCGGCGGTTCTCGGCGGTATTCTTCGTCGAGGGCGGCGGTCGCCTGACGGACTACGGGCTGCTCAAGGACAAACCCTTTCTGATGGTGTCGAGCAACGTCGCCTCCCTCCCGCGCAGCCGGGAAATCGCCGACACCGCGCGGCAGCACGGCGCCGAGGTCACCCTGGTGTACGAGAACGTCGGCAAGCATGACTTCCCCACCGCGGCCTATCCCGCGGTGCGCGCGTGGCTCCGGTCCCGGCTGCCCGGTAACTAGCCCATGCAACGCCCGCCCCCTACGCGGCTTCGCGGGACCGGAAGGCGTGGGCGATTTCGGGCCGGCGCAGAGCGAACAGCATTAGGACGGCCGCCACGGTGCCGTGCGGGAAATTGATCAGGCTGACCAGCGACGCGAAACCGACCAAGCGCGGCCGCTTGCCGCGCAGGCAACAGCTCCCCGCCACCAGTTGCAATCCGCCGGCCACCCAGCCCAGCGTGAGTTGCAGGAGGACATACCCGGCGATCAGCCGGTCGATCGGGCCGGAGGCGTAACTGAACATCTTGACCGGATCGAACAGGCCCGAAGAGCCCATCATGACCGGGGCCGCGGCCAGCAACGACATCAGCACCGTCAGGGAACCGGTGCCAATCTGGAGATAGCCGAGCGCGATCAGCTGGCCTTCGCCAGACTTCTCGAGCTCGGGCGAGCGAACATTGTCCATCGGGGTATGGGGTGAGCGGTCGAAGTGACCGCTCCCGTCAGATGGCAATCGGCCAAGTCCGAGGCAAGGCGTGAATGCTCCCTGGCGGGGAGTCGGCCGCTGCGGCAGAGCCCCGAGATGGCTTGCGCCGGTGGCTCAGGGGCCGCGGCCCGGCGCGGGCGCTTTGCGGCGGACGGGCTGGTGGACTTCGTAGCGCTTGGCAAACCAGGGGGTGAACGGGCCATTCCAGAATACCGCATAGGGCTCCCCCGCCGGCTCCAGGTCGCCCCGTCCGGCGAGCCATGCCATCAGCACCGTCATCGTCTTGAGATAGTTTTCCCGCGAGTAGGAGCCCTTGGCCCCGGCGCTCGCCACCTCGCGTGCGGGCCGATCGACGAACTCGACGCCCTCATTCGCCCCGCGGGCTTTCTCCCGGTCCTTCTCCCCGACCCAGAAAAACATGGCGGCGTTGTCCACCTGCGCTTCCACCGGAGTCGTCATCGCCACGTCGCGGGCCGAGATGAAGCGGAACAGCCGCAGGAACAAGCTGCCATCCTGCCCGAAGTAGTCGCCCTTGCCGGAGGCCTTGATGAGGGTGCCGGCCGGAATGGTCTTCAGCTCCACCCGCCCGGGCTCGGTCGCGGGAAAGAAGGTCTGCGCCGCAAGGCCGACGGGCCAGGCCAGGCACCACACTCCCAGCAGGAGGAAGACACGCATACCCGGAGAAGGTCGATCCACGTCGTCATCCGCAAGCCCGCAGGGGCTCCGGACCGGTGGGTTCGGGACATGCGCCGATGACCCGCGCCCTAGCGGTCCGCCCGGTCCTGCGGATCAGGCGACGATCTTGACGCCCGTGACCCCGCCGGTGTGTTGCATCCGGACCGTGCGACGCGCGAGCGGCATGTTGCAGGAGGAAGCGCAGTAGGCGTCAGCCCTTTGGCTCGGCGGTCAAAACTGTCGCCGCAGGCCAATCGAATACATCCACGGATCGAGCCGGGCCTCGGTGAGAGTCGTGCCTCCCGCCTTCACCGGGGTGCTAATCGCAGCCTTCTTGAGATCCACATTGAAAGACCAGGAGTCGTTGATCTTCCAGTCGCCTCCGACCTGGCCGGCAAGCCCGACGCTGCTGCTGTCGAGTCCGAGCGGAACACCCGCGACCGCGAGATTGGCGTCGAAGATCAACGTGACGTTGATGCCGGCCGCAAAATACGGGTGAAAATTACCGGCCATCGTCGGCCGGTACTGCATCAGGAAGGTCGGCGGCAGATGCTTGAACGTCCCGAGGCGGCCGGCGCCCTGCAGCGTCACCGTGTGCTTCTGCGGAATTGTCAGCACCACCTCGGCGGACCAATTCGGCGTCAGGTCGTAACCCACATCGATCTCAGGGATCAGGCGGTCGCTGACCTTGACGGCATCTTTCGCAAAGTTGAGCCCGAGCGCGGAGAAGGCATCCGATTTGTCCACCGTCTGGAGATAGGTCGCACGCAGGCGGGCATTCCATGCACTCGCGGCGGATATTTTCGGGAGGCCGGCCGTGGCGAGCACGGCGGCAAGAATGAAGAGCGGTTTTTTCATGTTGGATCGGGGTCGGAGCGGCAGTTGCCGCTGTCGATGCAACCATTCTAGCGGATTGAGCGCCTCCCGCCTCGCAGTCCTTGCCCGAGACTGCGCAGCGCTTGTCCCGCCACCGGGCACAACCCCTTGCGCTCCCTCCAGCCAGGTCGTCGCGGGCCCTCAGCGCGCCAGCAGCTCCCGCGCGACACTCACCCACTCTTCCGCGAGCGAGACGCCGGCCGCCGGCATTGTCCGCCCGGCGCGCGAATACCAGTAGGCTGCGTTGCCACGATCGCCCTCCTTGCGATGGAGGTAGGCGTGAATCCATGACCCGTCGCGGCCGCTATCCTCCTGCGCACAGTCGTGGGCGCGCGCCCAGTCGCCGCGCGCGTCGTGCCACAAGGCCTGCACCGCCAGACTCGCGTCCGCGGGCGGGGCCGCATCGCGGGTGATCGCCTGCTGCAGTTCTGCCACGGACATCCGCCGCAGCGTGTGGGCCGGCGTTTCCATTTCAACCCACCAATTCTCCAACCCCTTTCAGCCCGATCCTACTCCTTGAAGAGCTTTTGGGCGAAATGATAGAGGTTCGCGCTCATGACGGAGGTGTCGTGGGCGTTGCTGTCGAGGCGCCAAATATGCGGCACGCCTTTTTCTTTCAGGTAGTTGTGCATCACCATGCTGTTGGGCATGAGGAGGGGGTCGTGGTTGCCGGAGGCGAGCCAGAAGAGCTTCAGCTGGTTGAGCGCCGCCGGATCCGGAACAAGATCGGAAACCGGCTTCTTCATATTCGGGGCAGCCGCGACGGAAGCGATCCAAGCGAACAGGTCGAGATGGGTCAGGCCGATGTTCAGCGTCTGCCCGCTCCCCATCGACATGCCGGCGATCCCGCGGTGATCGCGGTCGGTAAACACGGGGTAGTGCGACTCAACGAACGGGATGATCTCCTTCAGCAGGTCGTCCGTGTAGGCCGCCCCGTAGGACTCCTGGGTTCGGTCACCCTGCTTCTCGTCCGCCTTGGTCGCGGTCGCATTCCCGCTCGGGAACACGATGATGAACGGCACGATTTTTTTGTCCACCAGCAGGTTGTCGATGACGATCGGAGCGCGCGCGCGCATTGTCCATTCGGTGCTGGTGTTGCCCAAGCCGTGCTGGAGGTAGAGCACCGGATACTTGCGGTCGGCGCTATAGTCGGGCGGGGTGTACACGCGCAGCATGCGGCGGAAGCCGAGGGTCTTGGAGTCGTACTCGACGATGCTCACCTCTCCGTGCGGGATGTCGTCGCGCGCTACATTGAAACCCGCGGGCGGCACCGGATATTCGGCCATGCCCTCCTCGGGGGCTTGAGGTTCCGCGGTCGGAGCCAAGGCGGCGCCGGCGCCTCCGCGAGCCGCCCCGCCGCCACCAGCCAGCGCGGCCTGAGCGGCGGGCGGCGCGACTTTGGCGCCGGCGTCGGCCTTGCCAGCTTGAGCGTGCAAGAAAATCGTCGGCACGAACACGGACACCGACAGGGCGAGCCATTGCGGAACGGGAATGAGGCGGCGCATTTTGAATTTTCCTTTTTGGGGACGAGAGGATGACGGCTTGGGGCGCTGGATTCCGTCCCGAACACCAGGACGTTTTGAGCCAGGAACTCAGGGCCAGGAGGCGATCGGGGTTGATCGCGGGGACAGGTTGCGAACCTGCCGGAGCGGAGCGCCATGTCAACGCCGCCAGACCCTGCTACGCTGCCGCGCCCGCCGCAAGGGGCCGGAGCGCCCCACCCTACCGCGTCCCCGCCGGGCGCAGACTCCGTTCAAACATCGTCGCCGCGGTCGCGATGGCTCCCGCGCCAATGGTCACGAGGAGACTCATGAAAAAACCCGCCGGCCGGTCATCGGGGTCGCCGAACATCAGGATGATGACCACGCCTCCCGCCACGAAACCGATGACAGCCATCGCGCAACGCCTGATGGCCCGCAGGGCATCCGCGGTTGCGGGCGAGAGTTTCCCGTTTTTCCTGAAGTGTCCGAGCACCCCAAAGGCCCGAGTGAGCGCGACGAAAAACGGAATGGAGCCAGCATACACGTACGCCAGGAAGGGATCCTTGCAGTAGATCTCAAAGGTCGTGGCGTGGGCATTCCTGCCTTCGAGGTGCGGTTCCCAGAGCAGGAAGGCAAGAATGGCGATGCCGATGAGCACCACGACGACCTGACAAAATAATGCGGCGCCCCTTTTCATGGTCGGTTCTTCCGTGGCAGCGAGAATACCGCCGCCCCGTAATGCGAGCCTGAAGCGGTCATGAATTATTCACCGTAAGAACGTCCGGGATCCTTCAGTGCTTTAAATTTCAGACCTCAAATTTCAAATCGGAGACGCCAGCGCCCGCGATCATCCGCGTGAGGATCCGGCCCGCCTCGGTTGTAGGCGTGCCGAGGTCGAGCACGGCACTCATGTGATTGGCCGCATTCAGGACGGTGATGGGGGCGGCCCGCAGGTGTCGGGCGAGCGCCGCGGCCTGATCGTGAAAGGGGGCGGTTTCGTTTTGTCCTACGAGAATGGTCGTGGGTGTGCCGGTGCCGAGGGCGGCACGCAGCGGCGAGAAGCGCGCCACTTCGTCGTCGGTCAGGCCGATCTCAGCCTGCAGGAACGAAGACTGCAGCGGCCTGAGATCGTAGACGCCGCTGAGAAGCAGCGCGGCCCGGATGGGCGCCGACTGCGAATTGAGCAGAAAGCAGCAGAGATGGGCGCCGGCGGAATGGCCGGAGACGGTCAGGCGCGTGGGATCACCGCCGAAACTCCCGGCGTGCGCGGCGAGCCATTGGGCGGCGCGACGGACCTGCTGGACGATGGTCTCCATGCGGACCGCCGGCAGCAGGCCGTAGTCGATGATCGCAGCGATCCCGCCGGCGGCGGTGACGGTGTCGGCGATGAACGAGAAGTCCTCCTTGGACCAAGCGCGCCAATAGCCGCCATGAATGAACAGATGCACCGGCGCCGGTCCGGACTGCACGGCGGGAAAGAACAGGTCGAGTTGCTCCGCCGAGGCGTCGCCGTAGGAAATGTGACGCTGCGAACGCCGCGTGGCCCGGGTGACGGCGCTGCGCGCGGCGTATTCCGCCACATAGCGGTCGAAATCAGGCACCGCGTCGCGGGTGCGGAAGGGATCGATCCCACTCATCAGAACGACGTCGCGATATATTTGGCTTCCAGATATTCGAGGATGCCGTGCACGCCGCCTTCGCGGCCGAGGCCGCTTTGCTTCACGCCGCCAAACGGCGCGGCGGGATCCGAGACCAATCCGCGATTGAGGCCGACCATGCCGGCCTCAATCTTCCCGGCGACGGCCAGGCCGCGCTTGAGGTCCCGGGTGAAGACGTAGGCGGCGAGGCCGTATTCGGTGTCGTTGGCCATGGCCACGGCCTGCTCGTCGGTGTCGAAACGATAGACGGGAGCGACCGGCCCAAAGATTTCCGCGTGCTTCGTCTCGGATTGCGGGGAGACGCCGGTCAGGACCGTGGGGGGATAATAAAATCCTTTGCCGGCCGGGCGGGCGCCGCCGAGCTGCACCTGAGCGCCGCGGGTGACGGCATCGGCGACGAGCCGCTCGATCTTGTCGACGGCCTTGCGGGTAATCATCGGACCGCAACCCGTCGCTGGCTCGGTGCCGGGGCCCATCTTGATCGCCGCCATGCGCCGGACCAGGCCGGCGACGAAAGCGTCGTGAATGCCTGACTGGACGATGAAGCGGTTGGCGGCGGTGCAGGCCTCGCCAGCATTGCGCATCTTGGCGACCATGGCGCCATCGAGCGCGGCCTCGAGATCGGCATCGTCAAAGACGACGAAGGGGGCATTGCCACCCAGTTCCATCGAGCAATTGACCACGGCCTTGGCCGCCTCGGCGAGGAGGAGTCGACCCACGGGGGTCGAACCGGTGAAGGAGAGTTTGCGCACGCGCGGGTCGGCGAGCAGGGCGCTCGTAACCGGGCCGGGCTGGGTGGTGGTGATGACGTTGACGACGCCAGCCGGGACACCCGCCTCGGCGTAGAGCCCGGCAAGGGCATAGGCGGTGAGCGGGGTTTCGCTGGCGGGCTTGAGGATGACCGTGCAGCCGGCGGCGAGAGCAGGCGCGATCTTGCGCGTGGCCATGGCGGCGGGAAAATTCCAGGGCGTGATCAGCACGGCGATGCCGATGGGCTGGTATTCGACCAGGATCCGGTTGGTGCCGGCGGGGGCCATGCGGTATTCGCCACCGATGCGGACGGCTTCCTCGGAATTCCAGCGGAAGAATTCAGCGGCATAGGCAACTTCGCCGCGGGCGTCGGGCAGGGCCTTGCCGTTTTCCAGCGAAATCAGCGTGGCGAGTTCCTCGGCGCGCGCCGTCATCAGCTCGTAGCAGCGGCGCAGAATTTCGGAGCGCCGGCGGGGCGGCGTCTCACGCCAGGACTGGGCGGCGCTGGCGGCGGCATCGACCGCGGCCAAGGCATCGGCCACGGAGGCGTCGGGAACCTCGGCCAGGATCGATTCGTCGGACGGGTTGACCACCGGAATGCCGCGGCCGGGGAGCCATTGGCCGCCGATGAACAGGCCCTTGGCATAAGGCAGGAAGTCGATCGCGGCGGGAGCGAGGGTGGCGGCGGTGGCAGTCATGGTCTCGGGGCCTGGGACAAATGGGCTAGCGGGCGGCCGGAAGGTCGCCGGTGAATGCGGCCCGCAGGAGGCGGTCCATGCTCGCGGCGTCGAGGGGACGCGGGTTGTTGTTGATCAGGCGGCCAATGCCGAGTGCCTGTTCCGCAGTCCAGGCGAGCTTGTCGGCGGGCAGGCCGAGGGCCTGGAGATTGGCGGGAAGACCAATGGCGGCGAAGAGTCGGGCAACGCGGGCGATGGCCGCATCAGCGAGGGCCTCGTCGTCGGCCGCCGTCAGACCCATGGTGCGCGCGATCTCGACGAACTCAGGGACGCAGGCGGCGCGGTTGTAGCTCATGACATACGGGAGCACGCAGGCAACACCCAGGCCGTGGGCGGTGTGGGTCAGCGCGCCAATCGGATATTGGATGGCGTGCGCGGCCGCGGTGCCGGCGGTGCCGAAGGCCATGCCGGCGGCCGTCGCGGCGAGCATCACGTCGGAACGGGCGGCGAGATCGCTGCCGTGGCTGCAGGCGCGCTCCAGACTCCGATTGAGCAGGCGGATGGCGAGCAGGGCGAAATGATCGGTGAGGGCGCTTTTGCCGACGAAGACGCGTTCCCGCGGCAGGGCGGCGTCCGGCGCGCGACGGATGGCCGTGAAAGCCTCGATGGCGTGGCTGAGCGCATCGGCGCCGGCCACCGCGGAGAGCCCGCGCGGACACGTGAGCGTGAGCTCGGGATCGCAGATCGCCACCTGAGGAATCAGGTGCGGGCTGGAGATGCCGACCTTGAGGGCGCGGTCGGGGTCGGACAGCACGGCGACCGGGGTGACCTCAGAGCCGGTGCCCGCGGTGGTGGGGACAGCAATGATGGGCAAGACCGGGCCGGGGACTTTGAACTCGCCGTAATAATCCTGCGGCCGGCCGCCATGCGTCAGGAGCAGCGCCACGCATTTGGCCAGGTCGAGACAGGAGCCGCCACCAAGGCCGATGATGAGTTCAGGCGCAAAGGCCTTGGCCGTTGCGGCGGAAGTGAGCGTCGAGTCGACCGGCACATCAGGCTGGACGGTGGCATCAACCTGCACCGTCAGGCCCTCGGCCGTGAGCAGACCGACCAGTTCGGCAAAGACCGGATCGGCCGCGAGGCGCGCATCGGTACAGATCAAGACGCGAGTGCCATAACGCTTGGCCACGGTGCCTAGTCCCCTCCGCTGACCGGCACCGAACAGGACCTCGCGCGGCAACCGAAGGGCGGCGAACAGACTCATCGTGGGATGCGGGGCCGAGCCCGGTTCAACCGACCAGTTGTTTCACCAGCGCGGCGATCATGCGCGGCAGATCGTAGGGGAAGCGCGCGGTGATCAGGTTGCCGTCCACCACGCAGGGTTCGTCGAGCACGGTGGCGCCGGCGTTGGCGAGGTCGGTGTGAATATTCCAGACCGCGGTGGCCTTCTTTCCTTTCAGGATACCCGCGCTCACCATCACCCATTGGCCATGGCAGATGGCACAGGTGGGTTTGCCGGCCTCCCACATGCCGCGGACAAACGCCCGGGCCAAGGGATCGGCGCGCAGGGCATCCGGGTTCCAGCAGCCGCCGGGAAAAATGCAGGCATCGTAGTCGGCAACGGCGGCCTGATCGAGGTATCGGTCAATCTTGAGCCAGCCGGCGTTTTCCATGAGCCGGATCGCAAGGACGTGCGTGGCGCACTGCGTGGGAAAGCGCAGCCCGAGGGTCGGATCAAATTCGCCGATCCGCGGCGACACCACGTGCACCGTGGCTCCGTGCTCGCTGAGCCAGCGGATCGAGCCGGTGATCTCCACCTCCTCGACGCCGTTGGTGCAGCAGATGGCGATCTTCTTGCCCCGGAGCAGCGCGGGATTGGACGGCGGATCGATGAGGAAGTGGTGCAGCTCGCGGTTCAGTTCGCCGTCGGCGGTGGCCAACAGTTCGGTCGAGATGGACGGCACGAGCGCCGGCGTCATCAAGGTCTGGGCACGCAGGATGGCGGCATTGCGAGCGGGAGCGGAGTCGGAGGAGGCGTTCATAGGGTAAGCCCGGACGACGAGACTCGGAGGGGGATTCTACTCCCGTCGGCGGGTGCGTCGGAGTGGAGCTGGCGGCCGCGGGGCTGGCAAGGTCGCAGACGACCGCGCGCCTGCGATTTTGAATCCGGGACCGGCCCGGATTCTCAGATCTCAAATCTCAGATTTAAAATCCCCCGCCCCTGGGGCGCCCCGCAGCTTCCGCGCCTCATACCCGCAAGGGGTCAGGACGCTGAACGTTAAAAATGAAAGGCCAGTCTGAGCGGAACGGGGCCGCTTTTAACAATTAGCGTCCCGACCCCGTCGGATCGCCCCCGACCCCGTCGGATCGCCCGCGTTCAGCGGCCTGACCGCTCCGGTCTCCCGCTTGGGCCAAGCGTCAAGGATCCAGCGAGGAGATGTACGCAACCAAGTCGACGAAATCACCGTCGGTGAGATTGGCGAGGACAGGCTTCATCAGCGCCGACAGAGCCCCTTGCCGGGTCCCGAGCTTCATGTCGTAGAGCTGGCGGACGAGGTAGCTCGGCGACCGGCCGGCAAGATTGGGAATGGGGCCAATACCTTTGAGCTCGGGGCCGTGACAGATCAGGCAGGACGTGGTCCTCCCGCTCCCGCCGGTCTTCGCCAACTCTTCCCCGCGCCTGACGCTTCCGACGGGGACATAGGCGATGAATCCCGAACGTGGATTACGCAACCGGGTCTGGGCGGCATCCTCGGGGGTCTCGATGATCCGGGTGCCGATCGGCTCCTCCTTGCCATCGCCGGCCACGAAATAGATCTCACCTTGGATCCGCATGGCCGGAATCATCTCCGTTTCAACCACCCGGATGTACTTCGATTTCGGCACCGTCGAGAAGTACTTCGCCACTTCCTTGATTTCGTCCTCGGTCAGGTTTTTCGCGATGCTCACCATCTCGCCCGTGTTCGCCTTGCGGGGTTCGGCACTGTGGCGCAGGTCCTGCTGGAAGTCGTGCAACTGTTGCACGATGTAATCGGCTGGCAGGCCCAGGACCGGCGCATTCTCGGGGCGCCCGCGCCCGCTGGGCAGATGGCAGAGCGCACACGCCCGGACAATCCCCGGCTTTCCATGCGCCACGATCTCCGGCATCGCCGGATGGTCCTCGGGAAACCAGTCGGCCGGGCCATAGTTGTTGGAAACCTGTGGCTGGGTGAACTGAAACTTTGATCCGGTCGCCTGCAGCAGTGCCGGCGGATTCACCGCGGGGCCGGCCGGGGCGGGATTCGATCCAGCGGCCCCGGGAGCGGCGGCCGGCGCGGCGGGGACCGCGGGTGCCCTCGATGCCGGAGCCTGCGGTGGAATCACCCCAGGGGCCAAGGGCAGCTGCGCATAGGGCCACGACGGTGGCAGCGTCTGTCACTCAGCAGCGACAAGCCCTCCCACGCCAAGGACAAGAAGGAATGCAGCACCAGCGGGGTATCGAAAATTCATGGGTCCGCCACCGTGGCAAGCCGGAGCCTCCGTCTCAAGGAAAAGCCTGCAGAGGTTGAGCCGGTTTCTCCGCAATGAGCGGCCCGACGCCGTCGGACTACCCCTCAGGCC
>CAIYFD010000255.1 GCA_903925425.1 uncultured Opitutia bacterium
ACTTTAGCTCGATGACCAGTGCCCGGGCCGCCCCCTTGAAGAGCACCGCGGTGCAGCCGCGGTCAAAGGCCGGATTCAGCCCGACGCAATGCGGGCACTCCCGCTCGCCCTCGACCTCGCCGAAGAACGGGTGTCCACAGGTGCTGCAGTGCGGTGAGGTCACGGCGTGAATCCCGCGGGCGCAGGTGGTGCAAATCTGACGAAAGGCCCCCGCGGGCTCGACCAGTCCGCGGCACGCCACGCAGGTGGGCGGGAAAAGCGCCTCGGCGGCGCCCTGGGTCAGTTCCGCGAGCAGGTTCATCAATAGAACACCTTCATCAGGAAAAGCCCGGTGGGCGGCGCCGTCTTGATGGCGGCCGTGCGGGTTTTCGACGCCAGGATCACCTTCACGTCGTGCGGAGAAAGTTTTCCCTCCCCGACCGCGACCAGCGCACCCACGAGACTGCGCATCATCTTGTAGAGAAAACCCTCAGCCTCGCCCGTGATCCGCAGTTCGCGGCCGCGCTTGCTCACCTCGAGCCGGCGCAGGTCCCGCACGGTGTCCTCGCGCTCCGGCCCGTTCAGCGCCGTCAGCGCGCGGAAATCGTGCCGCCCCTGCAGCACCGCCGCCGCGGCCTTCATCGCCGCGATATCCAGTTTCCGGAAGACCTGCCAGCAGTAGGCTCTGGTGAAAGGATCGGTATCGCCGAGGTGAACGCGGTAGACGTAGCGCTTGCGGGTGGCGTCAAAGCGCGCGTGGAAGTGCGGAGCCACCACCCGGGCCTCGTGGACTTGGATCTGCGGCGGCAACCCGGTGCGGAAGGCGGCCAGCAGTTTCTCCGGACCGTGGTTCCAGACGCCGTCAAAATGAAAGACCTGTCCCTGCGCGTGCACGCCGGCGTCGGTGCGCCCGCTCCCGTGGATCCGCACGGGCTGCCCGAAAATCTGCCGCAGCCGCGCCTCGATCACATCCTGGATCGCGCGGCCCCTGACCTGGCTCTGCCAGCCGGCGAACTCCGTGCCGTCATAGGCACAGGTGCATTTCCAACGCTGGGGGGCAGGAGTCATGGTCGGAGTTGATTAATCGGGCTCACGCGTCGGTCCCGGCCGGATCCTGCGGGAACTGCAGATCCAGAAAGTCCTGAAGAATCAAGGTGGCGGCCCGGGAATCGATAATCCCACTCGCCCGGACTTCCCGGCGTTTCGACTTCGGGATCGTTGATTCCGCCTCGTAGCTGGTCAGCCGCTCGTCGATGAGATGAACCGGCAGGGCCAGTTCGATGCGGAGCTGCGCCGCCAGTGCCTCGGCCTCCTTGGCCTTGGGCCCATGGCTGTCGTCCATGTTGAGCGGCAATCCGATCACGAGGTCCGTGATCCGGCGTTGCTTGACGACCGCCAGCAACGCGGCCCGGCGTTTGGCCGGATCCGCCTCCGTGAGCGCCGGGAGCGGCGTGGCTACGCCCAGCTCGTCGCCGTAGCTGAGTCCAATCCGCTTCGTACCGTAGTCGATGCCGAGGCAATGCATGAGTCGGCAGCCGGTCAGAGGAGCTTGCTGCCGGCGGGGTCGGCCGCGAGGCGCTTGAGCAACGCCTTGATGTCCTGCGCGCGGTCGCGCGGGCAGACCAGGGTCGCATCCGCAGTGTGCACCACAATGAGGTTGTCGGCTCCGAGGACCGTCACGAGATGTTTGCCCTCGGAAATCACGATATTGCCGCTGCCCTGCTCGACCATCGCGTTCCCGCGTTGGACATTGCCGGCGGAGTCCGCGGCGCGGTGCCGCGCCACTGCCGGCCAGGCGCCGACGTCGTCCCAGTCGAACGAGGCCGGGAGCACGACGACGTTCTTCGCGTGCTCGAGCAGCGCATAGTCGACGGAGATCTTTTCCAGCTTCGGGTAAACCTGCTTGAGCACGGCCGCGAGCGGCCGGCCGGAGACCAGCAAGCGCCGGAGCGTGGCGAGCCCGCGCGCCAGCGCCGGGGCGTGGTCGGCGAAGGCCTGCAGCACCACCGG
>CAIYFD010000256.1 GCA_903925425.1 uncultured Opitutia bacterium
CGTGCGGATGGCGGATCTCAAAGGTGTAATCCTCGATCTTGGTGGGAATGGACGACGGTGCGGCGCGCCCGCCACCCCGGCCGCCGGCGCCACGGCCGGGATTGCGCGCGGGGGAGCGGTCGGTGGAGGGCTGGGGTGCCGGCAACTCGTCGGGCGCCAACCAGCCGTCCTGTTCAGTGAGAATGACGCAGCGGGTGCTGCCGCGGAAAAAAATCTGGGTGGCGCCGTCGGCATCGCGGACCACCCCGCGGGTGCGGAGGACGTCGGCCGCGTTGTGCAGGGCAATGAGGGTGTAGCCGCCCCGTACGGTCTCGCCCTCCAGCCGGGATAAGCCGCCGCTTGCGTCGTTGGAGATCGTGGAGCTCCAGCTGTAGTTGGATTTCTCTGCCAGCCTCGCGGCGGCCACGATGGCGACATCGTCCGGTGCCGGAGTGGCCGCGGCCGTGAGCGCGAGGAAGACAAGGACGGTGGCGGCGGCGGTTCTCATCGGCAGGGTGCCCAGTGGGCGGATTGGTAGACGGATCGGCGGGAGGAGCAACAGCCAACTCGGGCGCGGGCTTGACCGATCTGTTACTTGTGGAAGCGGGCGGGTGGATTTTTCGGTGGAAGGTTGGGGTTTTGGTGTGAACAGTCCGCGGTTCCTTCTCTCCTGATGAACGCCAACATGCTCGCGACCGTGGCCGCCACGGGATTCACTGTGGCGTTTTTCCATGCCGCCATCCCGACCCACTGGCTGCCCTTCGTGCTGGTGGCGCGGGCGAGGCACTGGACAAAGTCGCGGACCATGGGCATCGCGGCCCTCGCCGGGCTGGGGCATGTGCTCTTGACCAGCCTGCTCGGCCTTGTGATCGCCCGGCTCGGCTCGGCGCTGGTGGAGTCGGTGGGCCGGATCTTCCCGTGGGTCGTGGGGGGGTGCCTGATGGCCGTTGGGGTATTTTATTTCTGGCGGCAATGGTGGGGCGGCGGGATCTGTCACCACGCGGTGCCGGGCGGTCACCACCATGCCGACGAGCATTGCGGCCACGAGGAGGACCGCAGCCATTGGGACACCGAGCTGAAGGACAGTGCGCTGGTATCGTCCCAGACAGGCGACAGGTCGGCAGTCTGGGGCCTGTTCCTGATGCTGACGCTGTCGCCCTGCGAGGGGTTCCTGCCGATCTACCTCTCGGGGGTGCAGTTCGGCTGGACGGGATTCCTGGTGCTAAGCGGGATCTTGGCAGCTGGCACGCTGCTGGGCATGCTGCTCTTCACCTGGCTCACGCTGCACGGCCTGCAGCGATTCAAGCTCCAGAGTTTCGAGCGCAACGAGGCGGGGCTGCTGGGGGCGATGTTCACGGTGCTCGGCCTGCTGGTGATCATCCTCGAACGATGAGCGCGTATGCTTCTGGCTTGGCGGCTGGCGATCTTCCCAAGAATTTATGAACCTTTTCAGCGACGCAGCGTCTTAACCGCACCATCTTACAACCAATCATGATTTTTGCCGCGATCGACGGGATGCGTATCATCAGGGAAGCCGGCCTGCTGGCCTATCCCCTCGGCCTCTGCTCACTGGTGGCAGTCTTCATCATCTGCGAGCGCGCCTTCGCGCTCCGGAATGCGACGATCATTCCCGATGACCTCGCCGAGGCCTCTCTCGAGGGCAAGCCGATCTCCGGTGGCAACCACTCGGCGCTCGGCCGCATCATCAGCTTCGTGGAGCGCCATCCGGGCGACGCGGACGGCGCCAAGGCCTACGCCCGCCTTGAGATCATGAAGATGGAGCGCGGTGTCAGCTACCTCGATGTCATCTACACTGCGGCCCCGCTGATCGGCCTGATCGGCACGGTGTCCGGCCTCCTCGTCGCCTTCTCGGTGATCGATCCGGAGACCAAGATGCCCGACCCCGTGCGGTTTACGGAGAGCGTCGGTTACGCGCTTTCGGCCACGCTGCTCGGCCTGTGCATCGCGGTCGTGGCGCTGATCGGCAACGGCTTCCTGCAGCGGCGGATCGACAAGCATGCGGCGCGCCTCGACGTGCTGCTCGAGCGGGTTCTCTCCAATCACGCCGCCTCCGGCAAATGAGCAACGGCCTGCGCACCCAACGCAAGCGGCGCCCCGAGCTGCCGCTCGTGCCGCTGATCGACGTCCTCGTGATGCTCGTGCTGTTCGCGTTCGTGACGATGCGCTTCAGCGCCAACCGCACGATCAACATCACAGTGCCCCAAATGCAGACGGCCGGCACCAACCAGTTCTCGGGCAAAGTGGAGATCGGCGTCGACAAGACCGGCGGCTTTTCCCTCAACGGCCGCCCCGCGACCGAGGCGGAGTTGGAGTCGTTGCTGCGCGAAATTCAGAAGGTTAACCGGGACACGCCCGTCCTGATTCGCGCCGATGAAGCCACCCAGTTCAAGGAAGTGACCGTGGTCTGGAACCTCTGCCGCAAGGTCGGCCTGAACAAGGTTGTGATGCAGGCCCGCAAGTAAGGCCCGGACGCCATGGTCATCGTTATCACGGGAGTGACCCGGGGACTCGGCCGCGCCTTGGCGGAGGAATTCATCGCCGCCGGCCACACGGTCGTCGGCGCCGGGCGGAGCGGGGAAGGGGTCATGGACCTGCGTTTCTCCCACGGTGCGCCCCAGGATTTCTCGGTCGTTGACGTGACGCAGATGCCAAAGGTCGAGCTCTGGGCCGAACGCGTGCTCGGGATGCACGGCCCACCGGATTTCCTGATCAACAATGCAGCGCTCATGAATAATCCCGCGCCACTCTGGCAGGTGCCGGTGGCGGAGTTCGACAAACTGATGGCGGTGAATGTCGGCGGCGTCGCCAACGTCGTGCGGGCCTTCGTGCCGGCGATGGTCAAGCGCGGACAGGGCGTGATCGTGAACGTCAGCTCCGGCTGGGGCCGCAGCGTTTCCTCCGGGGTGGCGCCCTATTGCGCGTCGAAGTGGGCGATCGAGGGCCTGACCAAGGCTCTGGCCGAGGAATTGCCGGCCGGGATGGCGGCGGTGCCACTCAACCCGGGCGTGATCGACACCGACATGCTCCGGCAATGCTGGTCCGCCGAGGCTGCCAAGTATCCCAAGGCGGAGGTTTGGGCCAAGGCCGCCGCGCCTTTCATCCTGGGGCTCGGGCCGAAGCAGAACGGGCAATCCGTGACCGTGGGCGCCTTCGAGGGCTGAACCGGCTTCCCCACCCGATGTTGCTGCAAACGGCCGGACGAGGGTGGTGGGGCGGCTGGGATTCGAACCCAGAACCAATTGCTTAAAAGGCAACTGCTCTACCATTGAGCTACCACCCCCCAGTTCCCCGAGGTTTGCGAAGAAGATTTTCACGCGGAACCTTGGCAAGGCTTTTCGGGACCCTAGGGTCCTGTCAGTCACCGCTTAAACTGCTTCACCGGCCGCGCAGAATCCAGCCCGACTTTTAATCTTCCATCGTGGGAACAATTCAAGATCAAGCCCGTCAGAGCCAAGCCGAACGCATGTCATCCAAGGCACAGGAAGTGGCTTTTGATCAGACCCTCGTCGCCCGCTTTAAAGGGGGCGATCAGGCGGCGTTTGACGAGATGGTGTCCCGTTACTGGGACCGCATCTACTCCATGGTGCACCAGCTCTTGCGCAACCAGCAGGATGCCGAGGAGGTCACGCAGGACGCCTTCATCCGGGCCCACCGCGGGCTGGTGAACTTCCGCGGCGACTCCGCCTTTTCCACCTGGCTCTACCAGATCGCCACCAACCTTGCCCGCAACCGTTATTGGTACTGGTGGCGCCGCAAACGCGACCGCTCGATCTCCTTCGACGCCCCGGTGAGCCACGACAACGAGACGACCCTTGCCGAGATCATTCCGGCCGACGTTGAGTCCCCGGGACAGGCCTCGGTGACTCAGGAGCTGCTGGACAATATCGCGACCGGGATGGAAAAGCTCGGTGCCAAGCACCGCGAGATCCTGATCCTGCGGAACGTGAAGAATCTTTCGTACGAGGAAATCGCGACGATCTTGGGCATTTCCGTCGGGACCGTGAAAAGCCGGATTGCCCGGGCCCGGGAAAGCCTGCGCGCCAAATTGGGGGATGATTTCAAATGAAAGACAGCCGGTTCATCGAATTGCTCAACCTGTACGTCGACCGCGAAATCACGCCGGCCGAGGCGGCCGAATTGGAGGCCGAGGTGCACCGCAGCGCGGAGCGCCGTGGGGTTTTTACCCAGTACGGCCGGATGGATCGGGCCTGCACCCTCGTCCTTTCCCGGAACGGTGCCGCCCCGGCGCCGACGCTCGCCGCAGCCCTGGCTGATGCCGATCGCAAGGTGGTCGGATTCCCCGCCCAGGCCGACGGTCGTTTCAAGCTGGTCTTCTTCGGCGGGCTGATGGCGGCCGCGGCGGCGGTGGCGATCGTCTTCGTCAATCGGGACGCGGCTTCGGTTCGGTCACCGAGTCAGTCCACGATGCAAGCGCAGCCGCAGGTGGCGGTCGTGCTGCAGCCGGCGCCGGTACCCACGGGTCGCGAGGCAGTGGTGGCCTTGCCCTTTGGTGATCGTCCGGTGCCGACCGCGGCCACCGTGCGCCCGGCGTTTGCCTGGATGAAGGGGATGGAGCTTTCCCGGACCACGCCGCTCTCGGATGAGGACGTGCTGTTGGTCGCGCGGACGGAGAAATCCTTTTCCTCGGGCCTGACCTGGGGCTTGCGCCGCGAGTATGCGACCTTCCCGAAGACCGGGGTCACCCGTTCTCCGAGCGAGATCAACGCCTTCGAGCTGCGGAAGTGACGCTTGGCGCCAGCGCCAGGCGTCGGTTGTCAGTTATTGGTTATTTGGACCGACCGTGCTTCGCCCAGTAACCTCCGAACTGATGACCAATAACAGCGGCCGGAGGCCGCTCAGTTCAGCGCCCGCTTGATCAGGGCCTCGGTCGTGGGTTCGCCACCCAAGGCAAGCGCGGCGCGGCGGACCGACTGCTCGGCATCCGCCGGCTTGTAGCCCAGCGCCCCGAGCGCGGCCACGGCATCGGCATGCGAGGAATTGCCGCCGGGGACGACTGCGGACGCGGTGCCGTCCGAGGTGGCTCCGACCTTGGACTTCAATTCGACGACCAGGCGTTCGGCGGTCTTGCGCCCGATGCCGGGGCATTGGGCGAGGGTTCCGATGTCGCCCGCGCGGATTGCCGACTCGAGCATCGGCAGGGAGAGTTTGCTCATGATCGTCAGCGCCATCTTGGGGCCGACGCCGGTCACGTGCTCGATCATCAGCCGGAAGAAGTCGCGCTCCGCCTCGCGGTGGAAGCCATAGAGCGTATGGGCGTCCTCGCGGTAAACCACGTGGGTATGGAGCTTCACCGGCTTGCCGGGCGCGGGAAGTTTTTCCGCGGTCGTGACTGGGACATGTACCTCGTAACCGAGCCCGTTGACCTCGATGACGGCGCGCAGCGGGGTGGCGGTCGCCAACGTGCCCTGAATCGAGGTGATCATGCTCAGCGCAGGCCCAGGACGTCCTGCATGTCGTAGACGCCCGGCTTGCGGTCGGCCACCCAGCGGGCGGCCCGGAGGGCGCCGCGGGCGAAGATGGCCCGGTCGCTCGCCTTGTGGGTGAGTTCGAGGCGCTCGCCAAGGGCGGCGAACAGGACGGTATGGTCGCCGATGACATCGCCGCCGCGCAGGGCGTGCACGCCGACCTCCGAGTCGGTGCGGGCGCCGGGGATGCCGCTGCGGCCGTGCCGGAGGGCCTTCCGGCCGAGCTTACGCTGCGTCAGGATGATTTCGAGCAGGCGCTCGGCGGTGCCGCTGGGAGCGTCCTTCTTGAAGCGATGGTGCATCTCGATGACCTCGGCGTCGTAGTCCGGCCCGAGGATCCCGGCGGCGCGGTCGACGAGGGCGAAGAGGAGGTTCACGCCGATCGAGAAGTTCCCGGCCCAGACACAGGGGATGTTCGCCGCGAGGCGGCGGAGCGACTGCTTGGCGGCCGCGCTGTGCCCGGTGGTGCCGAGCACGACGGCCTTGCGGTGGGCGCGGGCGACCTTGAGCACGTTGGCGGTGGCGGCCGGTGAGCTGAAGTCGACGATGACGTCGCAGCCGGGAACGGCGGCGGCGAGGTCGTCGCCAGTGTCGAGCGCGGCCACGACCTTGAGGCCGAGATCGGGAGCGGCGGCGGCGAGGGCCTGGCCCATGCGGCCCTTGGACCCGTTGATGAGGATGCGTAGCGCCATGACGGACATCAGACCTTGATGCGGGCGAGGAGTTCGCGGAGCACGCGGAGATTCGCGGTGGACATCTCGCACAGGGGAGGACGGACCTCGGCCGAGCCGATCACACCGTGGTCGGCGAGGGCGATCTTGATCGGGCCCGGGTTCGGCTCGGCGAAGATGCCGCGGAACATGGGGTAGAGCTCGCGGTGCAGCCGGCCCGCGGTGGCGAAGTCGCCGGCGAGAGCGCACGCGACCATCCGCGTGACCTTCTTGGCGTAGAGGTTGGAGGCCACGCTGATCACGCCCTCGGCGCCGACGGCCATGAAGGGCAGGGTGAGTGAATCATCGCCGCTCAGCACGGTGATGTCGGAGCCCATGGCCTGCTTGAGCTGGTCGACACGATCGACGCTACCGCCGGCCTCCTTGATGCAGCGGACATGGGGGTAGCG
The DNA here is from genome assembly GCA_903925425.1 of uncultured Opitutia bacterium. Taxonomy (GTDB): domain Bacteria; phylum Verrucomicrobiota; class Verrucomicrobiia; order Opitutales; family Opitutaceae; genus CAIYFD01. The sequence continues at coordinate 6,607 of CAIYFD010000256.1, forward strand.
CGCCCGGAGGCGCTCGACCACCGGCACGCTGATCTCAATGCCGCAGCGGCCGGGGATCGAGTAGAGGATGATCGGTCGGTCGGTGACCTCGGCGAGCGCGGCGTAATAGCGGTAAACGCCTTCCTGGCTCGGCTTGTTGTAATAGGGCGCGACCACCAGCATCCCATCGGCGCCGGCATCGTGGGCGAGCTTGGTCAGGCCAACCGCCTCCTGGGTGGAATTCGAACCTGTGCCGGCAATGACCGGGACCCGGCCACGCGTGTCAGCGATGACGGCGCGAATCACGTCCATGTGCTCCTCGTGGGAAAGGGTGGGCGACTCGCCGGTGGTGCCGACGGGCACGAGGCCGTTGATCCCGGCCTTGATCTGGAACTCGACGAGGCGGGAAAGATCGTCAAAAGCCACCTTCTGCTTTCGGAAGGGAGTGACGAGGGCAGTGGTGGTACCGGTGAACGGGCGGAGCTTCATGCAAATGAGGGGCAATGATGCCTTGCTGTATTAGGGCATAACGATTTAGGAAGTGCGCAACGTTTTTCTCCCGAACGATCGATGACTCCCCACACCGAGATGTTTAACGACTTGCTGAAGCTCGCTGTGGATAGCGGCGCCAGCGATATCGTCGTCAAGTCGAACAAACCCGGCTACGTCCGCCTCGCGGGCCACCTCAAGCCGGTGGACATGGAGCCGATCACCTGCCCGGAGGCGCAGGCCTTCGTGGACGAGCACGTGCCGAAGGTCTTCAAGGCCCGGTGGGATGATGAGGGACAGGTCGATTTTGCATATGCCGCCGACAACGTCGGCCGGTTCCGCGTGAACGCCTTTCATCAGCGCGGGCTGGTCAGTATCGTCATGCGTCACATCAAGAGCCGGGTGCCGACGTTCGACGACCTCGGGCTCGGCCAGACCGCCGACGCACTGATCAAGCTCGCGCAGGCGAAGGACGGCATCCTGCTCGTCTGCGGTGCGACGGGCTCGGGCAAGAGCTCCACGATGGCGGCGATGTTGAACTGGATTAACACGAATCTGGACAAGCACATCGTCACGATCGAGGACCCGATCGAGTACACGTTCCAGGACGACATGTCGCTCTTCCAGCAGCGTGAGATCGGCCTCGACGTGCCGAGCTTCGAACTGGCGATCAAGTCCGTGCTGCGTCAGAACCCCGACATTATCCTGATCGGTGAAATGCGTGACAAGGAAACCTTCGAGACCGCGATCAGCGCGGCTGAGACCGGTCACCTGGTGTTCTCCACCATGCACGCCGCGACGGTGGCGCAGTCCCTCACGCGCCTCTTCGAGTTCTTTCCGCCGGAGCAAATGGAGCAGGCCCGGCGCCAGATCGCGGGTTCGCTGCGCGGGTTCATCTGCCAGAAACTGATTCCGACGATCGAGGGCACCGGCCGCGTGCCGGCCAACGAGATCCTCACGGCGGACGCCGTGATCAAGAACCTGATCCTCGAGGGGCAGAACGAGAGGATTCAGGGCCAGCTTGAGAACGGCAGCGACTCCAACAGCTTCTCGTTCAACCGGGACATCTACCGCCTCATCAAAGCCGGCAAGATCAGCAAGGGCGAGGGCCTCAGGTACTCGCCGAATCCGCAGGCCCTTGAGATGAACCTCAAGGGAATCTTCATGAAGAGCTGACCGGCGCCACGGCGCCGCGCGATGAACCCCATCCGAATCACACTTGCACTTGCCGTCCTGCTGCCGGTCACCCTCGGGGCGGCCGGCGGTCCGCCGCCAGCCGAGCGTCCGTTCGACTCGGTGCGCCAGGATCTGGGCGCAATCAAATCCGCCAATCCCGCCGTGCCCGGTGCGGGGCTCGATTTGGGTGCGGCCGCGGGGATCAGCGGCTCGGGGAGCTTTGCCGCGCCACCATCCTTGAGCACTCCGGCGCGGCCCCCGGAGTCCGCCGCGACGACCCGGCCCGAGAAATCGTCGGGCTGGCTGCTCGACGCCTTGGAGGCGAACTCCCGCAAAACCGAGGCGGGTGTCGCGCGGAGCGATCGCTTGGACGATCCCGCGTCGGCGGACGACAAGGAGCCAAACGGCCGGTCGGCCGAGGCGGCGAAGGACGCCACCAAGCATCCAACCTCGACCCTTCCGACCGCGGTCAACAGCCCGTTGTCCGTCTACATGGCGACCTGGCTCGGCCCAGATGAATTTCGGCGCCTCGGCAACCTGCACCCCGAGATGACGGACGGTGGAATGGAGAAGGACACACTGGCCGATCCCAGTAACGTGCGCCGTCTCGATGGCACGACGTCCGCCGCCAACGGAATGACGGTGCAGGGCGCCGGGCAAATGCTGTCTGGGGGAGCCGGTTCCCCGCAGACGCCCGGCAATCCTTTCGTGCAAGCGATGCAGGCCGGCCCGCGTGCCGTCAGCATCGCGGCGCCGGCCGCGGCGCCGCGTGTGATCCCGGTCCCGCCGGCAACCATGACGGCACCCGTTTCCGCGGCGGCCAGGCCCCAGAACGTCGTGCCGGAAGCGCCGGGGGCCGACGATCGCCGGTACTTCCCCCAGCTGAAACGTTTTTAGGGCTTGGATTCAGAGCCGGCGGGCGATTCTCTCGTCGGTTCTCAACATGGCACTGGCACTTCTCTTCGCAGGACAGGGAGCACAAAAGGTCGGAATGGGGCGGAGTTTGCACGACGCTTCGCCTGCGGCGCGCGCCCTGTACGAGGAAGCCGGCCGGGTGCTGGGCTGGGACCTCGCCAAAATCAGTTTTGAGGGCCCCGAGGCGGCCCTGACGGAGACCAAGGTATGCCAGCCAGCGCTTTACGTGCATGGCTTGGCGCTGCTCGCGGCCCTGCGGGAAAAGGGCAGGCTTCCCGCTGAGGATCCGCGTCTGGTCCTCGGCCTGAGCTTGGGCGAGGTCACGGCCTGCGCGGCCGCCGGGGTGTTCGATTTTTCGACGGGTCTCCGGATCGTGGCCGAACGCGGTCGCCTGATGCAGGCCGCCTGTGAGCAGACCACCGGCAGCATGGCCGCGGTGATCGGCGAGGAGCCGGCGGCGATCGAGGCCCTGTGCGCCGAGTTCGGAATCGAGGCGGCGAACTTCAACGCCCCCGGTCAGATCATTGTTTCCGGCGAAAAGACCCGCGTGGCTGATGCCGTCACCGCCGCCAAGGCGCGTGGCATGAAGAAGGTGATGCCGCTCAACGTGGCCGGCGCTTATCACAGCCGCCTGATGGAGCCGGCCCGCGCCGCGTTCGAAGCTTATTTGGCCCCGATCCCGTTCGCGGCCCCGCAGTGCCAGATCTTCACCAACACAACCGGACAGGCAGTGACCGCCCCGGCCGACATCA
>CAIYFD010000257.1 GCA_903925425.1 uncultured Opitutia bacterium
ACCTCGGCGAGATTAATCTCACGCTATAATCGGTAGACGCGGTGTGCGAAGGTCAGGGGCACGCGGGTTCAACTCCCGCCACCTCCACCATTTTCAGGCCCCAGCGCGCCCGTTCGCGCCGATGGGGTTGCTCAACGTTCCCGGCTTGCGACTGGGAACGAGATCGCGGGCGGGTGGCGAAGTGGCAGACGCCTCACACCGGAACCAGAGTCCGCCTGAGTCTTAAAAGATTTCTTGGGGACGCCCGCCTTGCCTTGCCTCGGAGGCGAGCGCCAGGTCGATGGTCCCTTTGGGCCTCGGCTTTTGGTTGCGCCGGCAGTTCAAGTGCCCGCCAGTTCCGTGCCCCCAACCTCATCGAATACCCCGTGCTTCCGTTTGTCCTGACGACTTTCTCGGGAGCGTTCCTCCTCTTTCAGGTCCAGCCATTGATCGGGAAATATATTCTGCCGTGGTTTGGCGGTAGCCCGAATGTCTGGACGACCTGCCTGCTGTTTTTTCAAACCCAGCTGCTGGTCGGGTACGCCTACGCCCATTTTTCCACGACCCGCCTGAAGCCCAAAACTCAGGCGCTGCTGCACATGGTACTGCTGGTCGTGGCTCTGGGTTTAATGCCGATCACTCCTTCCGAGAGTTGGAAGCAGCACTTGGACGGCAATCCGACCTTCCGGGTGTTATTATTGCTCTCGGTCAGCGTGGGCCTGCCCTACTTGGTCCTGTCGGCAACGGGACCGCTTCTGCAGAGCTGGTTTGGTCGGCTGCGACCGGGGGTGTCGCCTTACCGCCTGTATGCCCTCTCCAATGTCGGGTCGCTACTCGCGCTGGTGTCCTTCCCCATCTATTTTGAGCCGAACTTTACCCGGAAGACGATGGCCCTGCTTTGGACGGTGGGCCTGGCGATGTTTGCTTTGGCCTGTTCGTGGTGCGCCCTGAAAATCCTGCGCCTCGGCGCGAGACCGGCGACCGTGCCATCTCACATTCCGGTCGTTGCGTCGGCCGAGCCTCCCACGGCGTCCGAGCGACCAGTCCGGTGGTCGTCCAAGCTCCTTTGGATCCTGCTCCCCGCCATCGCGTCGATTCTGCTGGTGGCGACGACGAACAAACTGACGCAAGAGGTGGCGGTTATCCCATTTCTCTGGGTCCTTCCTTTGGCTCTTTACCTGATGAGCTTCATTGTGAGCTTCGATCACGAGCGCTGGTACGGACGGGTGCCGTACTTCGGTTTGGTCACGTTGTCTGCCGGGGTTGTCGCTGAGTTGCTGATTGCCGGTGTGAACGCGCCAATTGGGCAGCAGGTGGCCGGCTATGGCGGGTCGCTGTTTATCGCTTGTATGGTCTGTCACGGAGAACTCTTTCGGCTTCGACCCGGCCCGCGGCATCTCACGGCTTACTATCTTTATATTGCTGCTGGAGGCGCGCTCGGAAGTTTCCTCGTGGCCGTCGTGGCCCCGGCGGTGTTCAGCGACTACCGTGAAATCCAGATCGGCTGGTGGCTTGTCTCGGTCCTGCTCGTGAGCCTCGCGGTCCGCGATAAAAGCATTGGGGCAATGCTTGCGGCGGCGCTGGCGACGCTCTCGCTTTGCCTCGTTGTGCCTGGGTTGCGCTCCAGCCAAGGGCACGGTCTCGGGTTCTGGAATGAGGCCAAGGTCTACCTCGGAAATTTCTGGTTGCCGGCCGTCTTGCTCGTCGTGGTGCTGGTCGGGGCGTTTTTCAGCTTCAGGGAACGTCGCTTCCGTTGGCGCTGGTCGATGGTCATGGGCGGCTACCTCAGTGTCCTCGCGCTCGGCTTGGGCGCGGTCCTCGTGTGGCAGATGACCGATCGGGATCGCAGGACGTCGATCCAGTCGTCACGCAATTTCTATGGGGTGCTCAAGATCTACGACTACAACCCCGAGGACGAGACGGGTCACTTTAAGCTGCTCGTGAATGGCGTCACCAACCACGGTCTCCAGTTTACGGGTCCGGCCCAGTCCACGAGGAAAACCACCTATTACGGAGAAAACAGCGGCGTGGGGCGGGCGATCGGCCTGCTGCCGGCCAATCGGAGCCGTCGCCTTGGATTTGTCGGGTTGGGCGCCGGTACTCTAACCGCCTTCGGCCGCTTGGGGGACAAGGTCCGTTTCTATGAGATCAACCCGGAGGTCGTGAGACTTGCCACCTCGGTTTTTAGTTATGCGACGCGGACGGCGGCGAAGATCGAGATCGTTCTGGGCGACGCCCGCCTTTCGATGGAGCGCGAGCTGGCCGCAGGCGACGCGCAGCGCTTTGACCTGCTGGCGCTCGACGCCTTCAGCAGTGACGCGATTCCCGTCCACCTCCTCACCCGCGAGGCATTTGAGATCTATTTGAAGCAACTCGCTCCGAATGGGGTGATAGCCGTCCATATATCCAACCGCTATCTGAACCTCCGCCCCGTGGTGGAAGGCTTGGCCCACGAATTCGGACTCGGGGTAGTTACGATCTTGGACGGCGACCCGAAGGATTGGTGGCTCTATCGGTCAACCTGGGTGCTGGTGTCGAGCAATCGAGGTTTGCTGACTAACCCGCGGCTAATCGAAGCCGCGGACATTGCCGCCAATCAGGACCAGCCTGAGGTCATTTGGACCGACGACCATGCGAGCGTGTTCGAGATCCTAAAGTGACGTGACCTCGCCAAATTGAGCCACCCCGTGAGTCCTTGTGGGCCACTCCCGGAAATCGCGGGTCTCAAGATTGCGGGCAATTTGGTTTCAACTTCCGCCACCGCCGCCACGAGGCAGAGGGCAAGCCCGGCCTATTTTAGTATCGCAACTAACTTGAATTAAGCCGGGCTATGTTGTGTCCGTTAGTCGGGCTAAATTGCGACCTATGAAACCGAATGATGATACTTTGGCGGGGAATCTGAGATTCTCGACCCAGAAGGGGACGAGGATCGATTATGGCCAACTCCAGGCCAATTTTGCCCGTTGGCTCACTCTCTCATCCGAAGCGCAAATTGCCGCTGAGGTGGTCGAAGCCGCGGCCAAAGTTGCGGCCGAAGTCGTTGCGAGCTCCATAAGAGTTGCGGCCGATGTTGTCGCCGCCGACGCCGCCGACGCCGACAACAACTACAACGCCGTAAATAAGTCCCTCGCCGACATCGAAGCCGCAACAACCGGGGTAAGCATTGAAGTCGCCGAATTCAGACTCGCCGAAGCTGCCGCCGCCGCTGCCGTTGCCAGAAAAACTTCCGAGGATGCGGCTGCGCGCATCGTGACAGCCGCTGCCGCCTTCGCCGCCGCAAACGTCGCGGCCGCGGCCAAAGTCGCCGCCGACGTGGTTGCAGTCGCCAAGAAGGTGGCCGCGGCCAAAGCGAGATTGTCGGGAGCGCAATAGGCACGGCGGGGCGTTCTGGGGAATCCCCGCGATGCACCTGGCCTCCGCGGCTGGCACGGGCATCGGCTTGAGGGAGCTCTGCGAATTTGGGTCCGTTAACGACTCGAGTAAGCTCACCGCCGTCTCCGTAAGAGGGCGGGTGGGCGCTGGGACAAATGTCCTCATGGTGGGCCCCGGAGCGCATCCGACGTTCCGCGCATCAACCGTGCGAGGGCCGAGCCAAGCTCGGGTTCGCTTCACGGCTTGGATGGCAACCGTGCCTCGCCATCGCCGGACGACGGCACTTTTCCGTGTGACGGGAGTCGGTCGAGGATCGTCCTTCGCCAGCCCGGATGTTTGACTTGCCCCGGGTTTGACGGAAACGGTTAACCTCGCTGCCTGCATGAAATCCAAAGCCTTCAAGATCTTCGCCCTTCTCGCCGTGCTGCTGCTGCTGGGAGTGGGCGGTTTGATCGCCTTGGCCTTTTCGTCGGGCTTCCAGACCTGGGCATTTCGCCGCGCCGTCGCCGGTCTGCCCGGCGTGAAGATCGAGGTGACCTCGATCGAGGCCGGCCTGGCGCAGGCCCGGCTCACCGGACTCAAGGTGGTGGTGCCCGGCGCCACGGTTTCCGCTGACTCGGCCGATGCCACGCTCTCAGTCTGGGAGGTCATTACCCGCCGCCGTCTCGACCTCGGCACGGTCCATGTGCACAACGCGGTGATCGACCTGCGCGGCGCGAGCCCGGCTCCCGTCACCCGTCCCGCTGCGGGGGGTTCGTCCGACACCCTCACCCCGGCCGCACTCGATCCGCAGAAAACGCCGCTGCCCAATGCGCCGGCGCCCATCGCCCCGGTGAGTGCCGCGCCGGCAGCCGCTCCCGCCCCGGCCGCACGGCCGTCTGACTTTAACGGCTTGCTCGCCGGCTTGGAGCTGCCGGCTGAGGTCTCGATCGCCACGCTCACGGCCAACGCCCGACTTCTCCTGTCCGAGGAGCGCACGGCCGTTTCCAGCGTAACCGTGACCGATCTCGGGCGGGGCCGGCAGGGCAAGCTCGCGTGGAAGGTTGATGTCTCGGACCCGCGGGCCGCCGCTCCGGTGCAGGCGGCGCATGCGAGTGGCACGGCTGCGGTGACGGTTGCGGCCAACGGCCGGGTCACGGCAATCGCGACCGATGCGCTTGCCTCCTTCGAGGGGCCCGGGCTTCCCGCGGACCGCATCAGCCTGAGGGCGAAGGCCGCTCCCACCGGCACCGCCGGGGACGAGACCTATGACATCACCGTGGGCCTGGAGCACGGCGCCCAGGTCGAGGCCGTGCTCGAGAGCCGCGCCGAATTCCTCAAGGGGAGCCGCAGCCTTGCCGGCACCTGGAAAGTCGCCGCACGCAGCGAGCAGTTCGCCGCCCTGCTGGCCGGTCTCGGGTGGCCGACGCTCGCGGTGGACGGGGCAGGCGAGTTCAGCTTTGAGGCCGCGGCCGGCACCATCAGCGCCCGTGGCGAACTCGAGGTGCAGGCGGCCGACCTCGGGCGGGTTTCTCCCGGACTCCGTGCGCTCAACGCGGTGCGCTCGCACGCGGCCTTCGATCTGCGCGTGGCGGGCAACCAGGCCGTGGTTGAGCGCCTCGAGCTCAATGTGAACGACACGACAGGCCGCCGCCTCGCCGACATCTCCGCGCGCCAGCCCATCACGGTCAGCCTCGCCGATTACAGCCTGAGCTTCGCCAATCCCGCCGCCGAGCTGGCGCGCGTCTCGGTCCAGCGTCTCCCCGTGGCGTGGCTGCAGCCTTGGGTGAAGGACTACACACTTGAGGCCGGCGACCTGAGCCTGGTGGTGGCGGTGGAGGCCGGCGCCGACGCCAGCCGGGTGCGCGCCCGGGCGATCGAGCCGGTGCTCGTGCAAGGTCTGTCCCTGCGCCAGGCCGGCCGCCTGTTGCTGGAGCAGGCGACCATCACCGTTCGTCCCGACATCGAGTACACCGCCACGCGCCTCACGGCGACCCTGGCCGAGCTGAAGGTCACGCTGCCGGCGGGCGACAACATCGCCGGCGCCTTTTCGATCCAGGTCGCCGGTTTTCCGAAGGCGCCGGTCGTGGACTTCACCACCGATCTTTCCGGCCGGCTCGGCGAAGGTTTCCGCCAGCAGGTGCCCGAGTTGCCGGCGGCCGTTCGCTTCACCGCGGCGGCCCAGGGTAAACTGGCCGGCGACGACCTGCAGGTCGCGCGCTACAGCATCACCGTCAATCAGGACACGGGCGCGCTGCTGGCCGCGATCGAGGCCACGCAGCCTTTCCGCGTGAACCTCGCGGCCGGGACCTTCGCGGCCGGCAATCCCGCCGCCCCGGCGGTCCGGGCGCGCCTCGGTGAATTGCCGCTGGTGTGGATCGAGCCGTTCGAAAAACGCGCGAAGCTGGCCGGCATGGTCTCCGGCGGCACGATCGAGCTGACGGTCCGAACGGTGGACGACATCACCGTCGCCGCCACCACGCCGCTGGGCCTGCGGGGCGCCACCGTGAGCTGGGCCGGGCAGCCGCTGGTGCAGAATCTCGACATGACGGCTGATTTCACGGCCACCCGGAAGGCGGAGGTGATTTCCTACAACGTCCGCCGCCTCGAGGCGAAGCAGGGCGACGCCACGCTGCTGCGCTTCAACGCGTCCGGTTCGGTGAAGCCCGGCGAAAAACTGGTCGGCGCCGCCAAGGGCGCCCTCGAGATTCCCGATGCCGGCGCCCTTTCCCGCCAGCCCGCCCTCGCCGCTGGCGGGTTCACGCGCGGCACCGTGTCGGCCACGTTCGACGCCACGATGGATGGGGCGGGGCAGGCCTCGGTCGTCGTCACCACCCGCAATCTCACCAGCCGGCAGGCGCCGGGTTCGCCGCTGAATCTCGACTCGAATTTCAGCCTGCTGCTCAAGCCCGACGGCAGCGGCACGATCAAGCTCCCGCTCACGCTGACTGCGGGCACCCGCAAGTCCGACGTCACCTTCGACGGCACGTTCACCCAGCCCGCCGGCGGATTCACCTTCAACGGCCGCCTCTCTTCCTCACAGGCCAACGTCGACGACCTGCAGATGCTCGCGGGCCTGATTCCTGCGCCGGGCACGCCGGCGCCGGCGACTCCGGGCGCGCGGCCGGCGGTGGCTTCAGGTCCTTTCTGGCGCGGCATGTCCGGCCGGATCGAGGCGGACCTGAAGAATGTCCAGTCGGGCACCTATGTACTCGGCGGGCTGCGCGGCACGCTGGTGGTCACGGATAACCGGATCGCGGTGAGCGGGCTCGAGGGCAGTTTCCGCAACAACAACCCGTTCAAGCTCTCGGGTAATCTCGACTACACCGCGACCCAGGCCCGCCCCTACGGGCTCGCGGCGAATCTGGATGTGACCGGCCTCGATATCGGCGAGATCCTGCGCCAGGCGAATCCCAACGAGCGCCCCGCGCTCGAGACCAAGATGAATGTCACCGGCCGCATGGCCGCGACCGCCGCGCAACCTGACGCCCTGCTGGAAAATCTCACGGGGCAGTTCGACGCCACCGGCTCGGCCGGTACGTTGCGCGCGCTGGGCAAGAAAGGGGAAACGGTGAACGCCATCTCCACCGTGATCGGCCTTTTTGGCGCGATTCAAGGTTCCGACCGGGCCGTGGCCGCCTCGCAGCTTGCCTCGGCCCTGAACGAGCTGAAGTTCGACAAGATTTCCATGAAGGTGGTGCGCGGCGCTGATCTCAATCTGCAGCTCTCCTCGCTCGAGCTGGTTTCGCCGATCATGCATCTGGCGGGCAAAGGCCAGATCAGCTACCGGGCCGGCGTGCCGATCGACCAGCAGCCGCTCGCGGTGCAGCTGCAGCTGGGCAGCAAGGACCAGCTCGCGCAGTTGCTCAATCGAGCGGGCATGCTCAATCCGACGGCCGACGCCGACGGCTACTATCCGATGGCGCGGCCGTTCGTGATTGGCGGCACGGCGGCGAAGCCGGACTCCAGCGAACTCTGGCGCATGATCGCCGAGGCCGGGCTGGGGGCCGCGGGCTTGTTGGGCAGGTGAGCGCGCCGGCGGTGATGCTCTGAGGGTAGGGCGGAGGCGGGGCCTCCGCCGCGATGATGCCAATGGTTTTGCCGCCGAGGCACAGAGACTCAGAGGTCGGATGATTTGGGTTCCGAACCCCAATCCGAATGCCGGGGGGGCGGAGCGCAGATCAGCGTTCTCCAAAAACCAACGAGGCTTGGGCTCTGTGAGCTCTGTGCCTCTGTGGCAAAAACCCGCCGAGGATCAAAATTCCATGAAGCCGGCGCTGAATTGCGCCGATGTACGACGCATCATGAAGCGTGTCTGTCGCGTGCTCTTTTGGTCGGTTCTCCTGGTGCTGCCTTTCACGGGGCGCGCCGCGGAGAACTGGACGCAGCTCAAGCGGGGGATGACCGCCGATGAAACGGTGGCCGCGCTCGGCAAGCCGCTGCTCGCCAGCGAGGGCTACGGCTTTGCGGTGTGGATCTACGACCACGGCACGGAGGTGGTTTTCTACGACCGCGTGATCGCCTGGACGGCGCCGCATGCCGCAAATGGCCCCGGCCCGCAGCCGGAGGCCTGGAGCTTTTTCCAAGCCTCACCCGGCCAGGTGCGCGAACCCGTTGCCGCGCGTCGCCCGGCCCGGGCTGCGGCGGCGCCACTCATCCTCCCGCCGGCCGAGTACGCGGCCTTCCGCTTCCAGCCGCGGCGTTGATTCGGAACGGCCTCAGGGCAGCGCGTAAACCTCGGCCAGCGCCACGCCCGAGGTGCCGCCGACGCCCGACACTTGGATGGTGTAGACGCCGGGCGTGAGCGTGACGATGGCGGCGGCATCCTTGGACGTGGCCGGCAACGGCATGAGGCCGACCGCTGCGAAGGCGTTGGCGAGGGCCGTGCCGCCACCCCAATTGTCGTTGTACTGGATCTGATTGTTGGCGCTGTCGAAAACCCGGAGTTCGGTGTCGGCGAGCCGGGTCGGGACGCTCGCGCCCATCGAGGGGCCGATCCCGCGGACCACGACCTGGAGCGGCGCGTTGCCGGTGACGAGGAGCCCCACGATCAGGACGTCGGCGCCCGGGCCGGAGTAGCTGCGGACGGAGAGGGCGGCCAGGCTGCTGTTGAGATTGGCGGGTTCGTCATCGTACACCTCGAGCAGGGCAATGCCGGTCGTGCTCCCGGCCCCGGTCAGTGCCGCCGTATAGACTCCGGGGGCCAGGGCGGGAGCGAGTGCGGCGTCGAGGGAATTACCCGCCAGCGGCGCCAACCCGACGGAGGAAAAGGCCTGGAGAAGCGAGGGGCCGCCGCCCCAGTTGTCGTTGGAGCCCATGCGCGACGTACCCTGATAGAGCGTGAGGAAGGGATCGGTGAGGGCACCGCTGACCCCCATGGCGGGAAGAGTCGAACTCACGCCGCGGACCACCACGCTCTTCGCGACGCTGCCCTTCAGGACCACGCCGGCGATCAAGGTGGCGTCGCCGGAACCGGTCTGGCTGCGCACCGATACGGCGGAGAGCCGGGCATAGTTGACCGTGGGCAGGCCGGCCTGGCTCGGCGGGGTGGCGATGATTGGCGCGGCTGGAGTACTCGGAGCAACCGGAGAAGCCGGGGCTGCCGGGGTGGCGGGCGTGGTCGGGGTCGCGGGATTCGCGGGTGTGGTCGGGGTCGCAGCCGCCGGTGTGGCCGGCAGGGCGTTGACCGTCAGGACCGCAGGGTTGCTGGTGACTGAACCGGCGCTGTTGGTGGCGACGACCGTGTAGGACCCGGCATCACCTGAGACTGCACTGGCGAGACTGTACGTTGCCACCGTGGCACCGGAAATGATCACGCCATTCTTGGACCATTGGTACGACGGCGTGGGGGTGCCGGTGGCCGACACGACCATGCTGACGCCGGCGCCGACCTGCGCCGTCTGGCTGACCGGCTGGGTGGCGATGCTCGGGGCGGTCGCCAAGGTACTCACGGTGAGGAGCGCGGCGCTGCTGGTGGCGGAGCCGGCGCTGTTGGTCGCAATCACGGTGTACGAGGAGCCGTTGTCGCCCGTCGTGACTCCGGTGAGGGTGAGGGTGGATGCCGTGGCACCGGCGATGTTCACGCCGCCTTTCTGCCACTGGTACGTGGGCGCGGGTGAACCGCTGGCCGCGGCGGCCAAGGAGGCGTTGGCTCCGGCGAGGGCGGTTTGGTTTGCCGGCTGAGTCGTAAAGCTTGGCGCGGTGGCGGGAGCGGTGACCGTGAGGACCGCGGCGCTACTGGTGGCCGAACCGGCGCTGTTCGTGGCCACCGCGGTGTAGGAACCGGCATCACCGAGCGTGAGGCTGGTGAGGGTGAGAGTGGCGCTGGTGGCGCCGGAAATATTCGCCCCGCCCTTCTGCCATTGCAGGGTCGGGGCCGGTGAGCCGGATGCCGCCACGGTGAATGTGATGGTGGCGCCGGTGAGCGCGGACTGGCTGGCGGGTGGGGTGGTGATTCCCGGGGCCGTGGCGGTTGGGCCCCCGGTGACGTTGACGACAAAGTTGTAGGGACCGGCGTGATTGCCACCGAGGTTGATGATCTCGTAGGGCGACAGGGAGATCGTGTAGCTGCCGGCGGTGGTCGGCGTTCCTGTCATGGTCAGCGCCTGGGCATTGATGGTGCCGGCTCCGGTCAGGCTGGTGCCACCTCCCGAGATTTGGAGGCCGGGTGGGATGGCGCCCGCGACCTTCCACGACTTGACGACGGACGGGGCGCCGGTGATGGCGAAAGCCTCGGTCGGGATCGCGGTGCCCGCGGTGGCGCCCAGCGGGCTGCTGGTCGGCGAGGTGATGAACGTGGTCGCGCCCGCCAGCGAATGCATCGCGCCCAGCCCCGAGATCGCGAAAACGGAACGGACGATGGCGCCGACAGGAATGGAGCCGATCATCTCCTCCGCCGCCGTCGCCAGTGGGATGACGGGCGTGCGCTGGAGCAGGGCGACGAGGACGGCACCGGGCAGGTTGAGCCATGGCAGACGGCGTTGGAGAGCGACGGAGATTTTCATGGGAGAAATGGTTTTTAGGTGTTTGGGGGCGAAGGCGGCGTCCGCTTGGGGCAGGCAGTGCCTCCGCCTCCCTCGGGAGGATGCTTCGAAACGGTGAACGTCTGAGGTGGCGGGGCCGGACCTGGGTTAGTTGCAGCCGCAGCCGCTGCCGCCCACGCCCTGGCCGCCGGCGGCCGATTCGCGGGAGAAGAACGTGTGTTCCGCCATCGCGGTGGCGAGGGAGTCGCGGCCCGGGTTCATGATCTCGTCGGCGAGCATGGCGCGCTCCCAGGGTTGCACCCGGACCAGTTTGGGGCTGGCGCAGCCCCCGAGAGCGCTGGCGAGCAAGGCGAGGAAGAGGGCGGCGGGGAAGGGACGGATGGTTTTCATGGCGGGTTAGTTTTTCTCGGCCAGCAGCGCGTCGATTTCCTTCCGGAGGACCAGCTCGGTGTGTTCACCGTGATAGCCGTCGTGGATGGCCCGGACCTTGCCGTTCCGATCCAGCAGGTAACTCGTGGGCATGGTCGGAACCTTCACGGCCCCGACCAATTTTTGCTCGCGATCATGCACCGTGGTGAAGGCCGGCTTCAGTTTCTTGACGAAGCTGTCGTAGTCGGCGGACTTCTGGTCGACGCTGACGGCGACGATCACGACACCGCGGGCGGCGTATTCCTGCTGGAGCTTCCCGTAGAAGGGAAACGACTCCTTGCACGGGGCGCACCAGGATGCCCAGAAGTCCACGATGACGATCTTCCCGACCGTGTCGGGCAGGTTGCCGGAGAGTCCGGCGGATTCCAGTTTGGGGAACGCGGCGCCGATTTTGACTTCGGCGCGGGTCACCGCAGCCAGGGCTAGGCCGAGGGCGGCGAGGAGGCAGGATTTAGTTAGTGGCGACATAATTAAAAAAACCGCGGGTTTGAGAGCGGGTGGCGGCGGACACGAGCATGCCCTCCGCCCCTGGGCAGGATTGGATGAACTCGACGCCGGCTGGGGCGCCGAGGACGAAGGCCGTGGTGGAAAGCACGCCGGCCTGCAGGCAGGTGCCGGCGATCACCGTGGCCTGCGTGCAACCGTTCGCGACCGGCTGGCCCGTGCGGGGATCCAGGATGTGTCCGTAGCGCCGGCCGTTCAGGTGGAAACAGCGGAGGTAGTCCCCGGACGAGGCGATGCCGCGGCTGCCCGAAACTCCGACACTGGCCCACGTGGCCCCGGGACGGGCGGGGTCCTCGATCCCGATGTGCCAGGCCGGCCGGCCCGGCGGCGTGCCGACTGCCCGCAGATCGTGGCCAAAATCGACGAGCGCATGGGCGATGCCGTAGTCCAACGCCATCTGCGCCACGACATCGACGGCGTACTCCTTGCCAAAGCCGCCGAAATCCAGCGCCATCCCCGGCTCCGGCAGGAAAACCCGCCCGGGTTCGCGCTGCACTTTTTCCCAGCCGACGAGCCGGCGCGCGGCGGCGATTTGCTCATCCCGCGGCACCACCGGCGTCTCAGCCTTCCAGTTCCAAAGCCGGATCAGCGGAAGCGCGGTCGGGTCCAGCACCCCGCGGCTCATCCCGTGCAGGACGTCGCAGAGCTTCAGCATGTCTTCCATCTCGGCATCCACGGCCACCCAGGTGCGTCCGGCCGAAAGATTGATCCGGCTCAGCAGGCTGGTGGGCAGGAACCGCGAATACTTCGCCTCAAACGCCTGCACCCAGCTCACGACCGTGCGCTGAAAGTCGGCGGCCTGGCTCTCGCCTTCCGGCGCCGCAAACTGGACCTCGCAGTTCGTGCCCATCGCGCGGAAAGCCAGCCGGCGCAGCGGCGCATCGACCCCGGAGGGTAGAGTCCGGGTTTTGAAGGGGAGCAGGCTGTTCATGGGGAAGGGCGGAAGGGACGGGGCTTACCAGGACCATTTCACCGAGCCGCCGGCGGTCGTGGCGCGGCTGTAGGCGCTCGGCGGCGTCACCCCATCGCGCCCGGTCATCCGGTAGCGCGTCAGCGACGCCCCAAGCTCAACGCCGGCTCCGACTTTCCAGGTCGCCTTCACTCCGACGTTCACCGTGCGGAGGGCGGAAAGGCGGTGGTCGGAGGAATAGAACGGGCCGTCGGGGGACGGAATTCCGGAGGGCTCGATCGAGGTCTGGTCGAGGTCGTAGTGGTAGAAATCCGCCGCGCTCTGCTGGTACCAGCGCAGCATCGGCTGCACGACGACGCGCGAGCCGAGGCGCTGCAGCCAGCTCAGGTCGACCAGATGGGACGTGGTGCCAAAGGTGTCGTGGTAGAGGCGATAGGTGCCTTCGAGGGCGCCGTTCGCCGTCGGGAAGGCCCGGTTGAGGCTGCCGAGGGCGATCCACTTGTTGCGTTCGCCGGGCCGGTTTTCCACGTAGGTCTGCGGGATGAAAAACCCCGGGATCAGTTCCAGACTCTTTTGCACCAGCTTGTGCTGGTCGCTGAGATAGCCGGTGGCCCGGCCCCACGTCAGGTTCAGGGTCAACGCGGTGTTCGGATCGAGGAGCTGGTGGACGCCGACGATCAGGTCCTCCGTGTGCTTCTTGGCCTGGGGATAAGGGTAATAGAAGGTCTTGATGGCATCGTTCGTCCACGCGAAGCCCGCGAGGAGCGTCGTGTTCTTCTGGTTGAAGTCCGTGAGGGTGTTGACCGAAAACCCCGTCGACACGTAGTCGCTCTCGCGGCTGTTGGCGGCGCCGACGGCCACGTTGACCCGGGGAAATTGCCGCGAGACCTCCAGGTTCCACGCCTTGCGCCGGTCCACGAGGTTGGTGAGCACGACCTGGTTCGAGCCGGTCGGGGCCGGCTCGCCGGTCGGCGTCGCCCCCGCGATGGCATCGAGAACGCCGCCGAGTTTGGCCTTCAGGTCCGCGCCGAGGTTGGACTCGATCAGCGTGCCCTGGGTCTGGACCGCGACCCGTCCGCCCGACTCGCGGTAATCCTCGTAGCGGTAAGCGATGTCATTCTCCGCCCGCGCGGTCCTTGCGCCGGCCAGCAGCAGGATGGCGGACAAGAGCAGGGCGCGGGGCTCGGTGGCGGGAGCGTGATGCAGTTTCATATAGGAAAGATATCGAGGGCGAGGGCGCCGGGGCGCGGTAGGCCGAGGGGAAATCGTGGAGTGCTTCTCATTTCCGGTCGGGGTTGATTCCGCCCGGACGTGGCGTGGCGACGGCCGTGAGCACGATGGCCGGCGTCAGCAGCTCCGGCAGGAGCACCGGCTCGTTCTGGCCGGGGAGCCAGATCTGGTTGAAGGGCACGGCGGAGCGGCCGTGGGCGGCGAGCTCGGCGGTGATCTGCGGGTCCTGGCTGGTCCAGTCGGCGCGCAGGGTGGCGACGTGCTTGTCGGCAAAGGCCTGCAGTACTTCGTCCGCATGAAACACCAGGCGCTTGTTGGCCTGGCAGGTGGCGCACCAGCGGGCGGTGAAGTCGACGTAGACGGTCCGGCCCTCGGCGCGGAGTTTGGCGACGGCCTCCGGGCTCCATTTTTCCCAGACCGGCTCATGCGCCCCGGCCGAACGCGGCCATCCGGTGCTGGCACCGAGGACCAGCAGCAGCGCGCCGGCCGTCAGGCCGAAACGCTGGCGTCCGAGGGAGGCGCCGGGGGCGGTGGTCCAGCGGCCGTAGCACCAGGCGGCCAGCGCGAAGAGCACGAGGCCGAAGCTGGCGGTCAGGAGCCGGCCTTCGTCGACCTGGCCGGCGAGCACCCAGAGCAGGTACATGACGGTCGCGTAGAGCGGGAAGGCCATGAACTGCTTGAAGGTTTCCATCCACGCGCCGGGGCGGGGCAGGATTTTCACGGCCTGCGGAAAAACGGAGAGGAGCAGATAGGGCGTGGACAAACCCACGCCGATGGCGGTGAAAACGGCGAACGCGCCGGCGAACGGCAGGGTGAGGGCGGCCCCGAGCGCCGGGGCGAGGAACGGGGCCGAGCAGGGGGTCGCCACCACGGTCGCCAACACGCCGGTGAAGAACGTGCCGGTGAGGCCTGATTTCATCTGCAGGTGGGAGCCGACCCCGGTCGCGCGGAGCCCGAACTCAAACACGCCGCTGAGGTTCAGGGCGAAAACCAGCATGAGCGCCGCGAGGACAAAAACAAACGCGGGCGACTGCAGTTGAAAGCCCCAGCCGAGCCCGCTGCCGCTGGCGCGCAGGATGGCCAGCACGCCGGCCAGCGACCAGAACGACAGCAGCACGCCGCCGGTGAAGACCAGCCCGTGGGCCGCGATCTTGGCGCGGGAACTCCCGGCTTGGTTGACGAAACTGAGGATCTTCATCCCGAGCACGGGGAAGACGCACGGCATGAGGTTCAGGATCAGCCCGCCGACGAGCGCGAGGGCGATGGTGCCGGCGAGACCTTGGCTGGCCGGGTCCGCTTCAGTCGCCATGGCCGCCAAAGGCAGATCCACCCGCAGTCCGGGCAGGGCGGCGGACTCGGACCAGCTTCCGTGGGATGCAAGCACGCCCGTCAAGCTGGTGAGCCCGGCCGGAGCCTCGGCCGACACCGGCAGGCGAAGCGTGAAACCGCCGGCGCCATCCGGGTGGGCCTCCTGGGCGAGGTCGTGGGCGATCAGGCCGTTGTCGGAGAAAAACCGCAGGTCGCCAACGACGGGGCCGGGATGGGCGGCTGCGTTCCCGGCCCGGGGAACGACGGTGAGCAAAAGACCTTTGGCGCTGCGGGCCGCGGTCACTTTCCATCCGGCGTCCGTCCGGGGCAAGGAAGCGAGCGTGGCGGCAAGGCGTGACCCCAAAGTCGGATCGGGCGAGGGCAGCGCCGACGTGACGGGCAGCGAGAGCGCGAGGTCGGCGTGGCCGGGAACGCAGGCCTCGGAGCACATCAGCCAGGTGGCGGCGGCGCGGAGCGCGACGGTCGAGCCGGGCGCCGCGTTGGCGGGCGGGGTCAGCGTGAGCGGCAGGAGGAGGTCGCCGTCATAGCCGTTGCCGACGATCGCGCCGCTCTGGTCGCGGATGACCTGGGGTGCGGGCCATTGGATTTCTCCGGCGGTCCAGCCCTCGGGCAACGTCCACGTGAGGGTCGTGGGCAGGCCGGTGCCGGGAAAACTCCAGTAGGTGTGCCACTGCGGGTCGTGCTCGAGGCGCAGCGCGACCGTGACCGGGCGTCCCGGCTGCACGGAGGATTCCGCGGCCACCAGCGTGGCCTTCACTTGGGCGGAAGCGGCGGCCGGCAGCGCGAGAGCCGCGAGCACGGAAAAAATCAGACGGACCGGGAAAGAAGCCATAAGGCGAATGCGCTCCGGGCGGCGGAAGCGCGCGGCGGCGAAAAAGGTTTTGATCGGGTGACTGACCACGAGGGCAGCGTTAGGTAACGCGAAACCTTTCGACTCAATATAATCCCGAAAGCGCGCTATATATTTACGGGAAAGTGACCGGAACTTTTACGGAAAAATGACGCCACATATTTAGTGCGGAGAAACTCCGATGATATCCTGCCGGCGAAAAAAGGCGGCTAATCCGGTGGCGATCCCGCCCGGCTCACGCCGCCGCCGGTGCGCCCCGCTTGGCGGGTGGGGGTCGGACCCGATCGGGTGGGCGCGGTCACGACGCAACGCCTGACCTTGAGGCCCGTGCCCGCGCATTTCACCGGATCGCTTTTTTCACCTCGGCGAGGTCGGCGACCAGATCAAGCCGGTTGGCGCTCGTCGTCTGGGCCAGCGGCTCCGCCCCGGCGGAAACGACGGGGCGGTAGTCCAGCCCGCGCAGGGCCGCGAGGCGCCAGAAGCCGCCGGGTGCGTAGGCGCGCTGAAAAAGCTCCACGACGCGGGTGTCCGGCGGGCAGAAGGCCAGATTGGCGAGGCCCGCGCCGTGCGGGCCGATGACGATCTTGGCGTGGCGAAAGGCGTTGATCTGCTCCGGCCAGGACAGCTCTTCCAGGCGGACCTTCACGAAGCCGGCCGCCTGCAGCGCGGTCCACAGCTCCGCCTCGTTGGTGACGGTGCGGCGGCGGGCGTTTTCCCGCGTGACGTAAATGCGTTCGCCGAAGGGCGACGACGATCGGGGAAACGCCGCGGTAAATTCCCCGATGAGGTCCAGCGCGTGCCGGGTCGGGTGCACCACGGTGCCCGCCAGGCTCGGCACGATGAGTTGCTCGCACTGGAAATGGGCCTGACGGTCCGCCTCCAGGATGGCGCCGGTCCATCCGTACTGCGCCAGCGCCACACGACTGTAAGGCTGCTTTGCGTGGGCGATCAGGGTGTCGGCCTGCCCGCGCGGGAGCTGGAGCAGGCGGGGAAGTTCATCGAGCAGCCAGTGGCCGTAGCCATGCGCCAGAGCCGTGGCGATGACGGCCGTCGTGCCCGGGACCGGCCGCGGCGGAGGAATGCGGCGATAGGTGAGCAGCCAGTGCGTCCCGGAGGGTTTTCCGAAATCCAACGACACCTCGCGGGCCAGGGTCGCGCCGTCCGGAGCGAGCACGCCGCCGGCGCCGAACACGCGCCCGCCCGGCAGGCGCGCGAGGAAACGCGGAGCGACTTCCGTCCGTTGCTCCGCCCGCCAGAATTCCCGGACTTCCGGGCTTCCCCCGGCGGGAAGCACATGGTCCACGGCCTCGGGCGCAGAAAGCATTTCCATCGTGCCGCCGCAGCGCGCCACGATGCCGGCGAGCGATTCGCAACCGGTCGGCGGCGGCAGGAAGGATGGGGGCGTCACAAGCAGAACCCGGTCTGCGCCACGCGGCGCGCGTTTTCAAACTCGTTCGCCGGCGTGAGTCACGGGCGGCGCCCCCCGACCCCTTGGCCCGACTCCGGCTTTCGCGATCGCGGCGGGGCTATCGGCCCACGGCCGACAGCACGATCTCGGCCGTGAGCAGCTCGGGCAGGATCACGGGCTCGTTCTTGCCGGGGAGCCAGACCTGGTTGAAGGGCACGGCGGAGCGGCCGTAGGCCGCGAGCTCGGCGGTGATCTGCGGGTCCTGGTTGGTCCAGTCGGCCCGCAGGGTCGCGATTTTTTTCGCGGCGAAAATCTTCAGCACTTCGTCCGCGTGAAACACGAGGCGCTTGTTGGCCTGGCAGGTGGCGCACCAGCGGGCCGTGAAGTCGACGTAGACGGTCCGGCCCTCGGCGCGGAGTTTCGCGACGGCCTCCGGGCTCCACTTTTCCCAGACGATGGCGTCGGAGCGATCCGGCTGCGGCCAGCCGAGGGCCGACCCGGCGGTGAGGAGCAGCGCGGCGGCGGCGAGGCCAAAGCGCCGGCGTCCGGCCGACGCCCCGGGCGCCGTGGTCCAGCGGCCGTACGTCCAGGCCGCCATGGCGACCAGCACGAGTCCGAACCCCACGGTGAGCAGCGCGGATTCGTCGACCTGGCCGGCGAGCACCCAGAGCAGGTACATGACGGTCGCATAGAGCGGGAAGGCCATGAACTGCTTGAAGGTTTCCATCCACGCGCCGGGGCGGGGCAGGATTTTCACGGCGCGCGGGAAAACGGAGAGGAGCAGATACGGGGTGGAGAGGCCGACGCCGATCGCAGTGAAGACGGTGAAGGATTGCACGATGGGCAGGGCGAGGGCGGCGCCGAGGGCGGGCGCGAGGAACGGCGCCGAGCAGGGCGTGGCGACGACGGTGGCGAGCACGCCGGTGAGGAAGGTTCCGATGAGTCCGGTCTTGGATTGGAGATTCCCGCCGACGGAGGTCGCGCGCAGGCCGAATTCAAATACGCCGCTGAGATTGAGCGCGAAGATCAGCATCAGGGCGGTGAGCGTGAAGACGAAGACGGGGGACTGGAGCTGGAAACCCCAGCCGAGCTGGTCGCCGCCGGCGCGGAGCACCGCGAGCACGCCGGCGAGGGTCCAGAACGAGAGCAGCACGCCGAGGGTGAAGACGATCCCGTGGGCGGCGACCTTGCCGCGCGAGTGGCCGGACTGGTTGACGAAGCCGAGGATCTTCATCCCGAGCACGGGAAAGACGCAGGGCATGAGGTTCAGGATCAGGCCGCCGAGCAGCGCGAGGGCGATGGTGCCCGCGAGGCCGCCGGTCGCCACGGGCTCGGTGTCGAAAGCGGCCGCGCCGTTGGTGACGCTGGCGAAAGGGAGATCGATCCGCAGGCCGGGCACGGCGGCGCCGGAGATCCACGAGCCGCTGGCGACGAGCACGCCGGTGAGTCGGGTGAGGTCGGGCGTGGCGTCGGGCGAGACGGGAACGCGAAGCGTGAAACCGCTGGCGCCGTCGGAGCGGACGCGTTGGACGGCGGCGTAGTCGACGAGGGCGTTGTCGGCGAAGAAGCGGAGGTCACTCGCGTTGAGTCCGAGCCCGGCGGTGGCGGTGCCGGCGGTCGGAGTAATGGTGAGGAGAATGTTTTTGGCGCTGCGCGCGGCGGTGAGCGTCCAGCCCGGAGCGGGGCGGGGCAACGCGGCGCGGGTGGCGCTGATTTTCGCTCCCCAAGTCGGATCGGCCGCCGGCGCGGCGGCGGTGATCGGGAGCGAGAGTCGGACGGTGGCCTTGCCCGGTATGCACTGGTCGGCGCACATCAGCCAGTCGGCGACGGCGGACAGTTCGATCGTGGAGCCGGGTGTTGCGTTGGCCGGGGGAGTGAGGGTGACGGGCAGAAGCAGGTCGCCGTCGTAGCCGTTGCCCGTGATGGCGCCGGTCTGGTCGAGGATCACCTTGGGTGCGGGCCACTGGATTTCGCCAGCGGTCCAACCGGCGGGCAGGGTCCACGTCAGCGAGGTGGGCAGACCGGTGCCGGGGTAGCTCCAGTAGGTGTGCCACTTCGGCTGGTGCTCGAGGTGGAGCGCGACCGTGATGGGGCGGCCCGGTTGGACCGAGGTCTCGGCGGCAACGAGCGTGGCCTTGACCTGGGCCGACAAGCCGGCCGCAAGGCCGAGCGCGGCCACGAGTGCGAGGATCAAGCGGCCAAGGCGGAAAGGCATGAACCGAACGAAGGGCATGGACAGGTCAGAGGCAACCGCGGGGAGGTTATTTCCCGCCTGACGCCTGGCGTCAGGACGGGCCCTCCGAAGTCCCGCGATGGCGGGACGAAGGAGGGCAGA
>CAIYFD010000258.1 GCA_903925425.1 uncultured Opitutia bacterium
AGAGAGAATTGCCTGACCTTGTTAGGCTCGACCTTCGGCACTCACTCTCGGGGTCACCGGTCAGATTCCTGTAGCGTCCAACCTTCGGCAATTCATTCGACCGCATGAGTCCAGTCAGAGCACGCGGTAGAAGCGGAGGACGACTTCGGTCGGGTAGCGTTCGCCGACGCAGACGAAGATCGCCCGCGTCATCCATAGGAGACGGGGCGTGGCCGTCTCGAAGGTCGCGGCGGAGCGAAAATAGATCAGGCTGGGATCGACCCGTTCACCCGCATTCAGGCGCGCCAGCACCTCGGGCGCGCCGTAGCGCACGCCGCGGTTGGTGACGTAGATCTTCTCGCCCTCGTCGGTCTGAAGGAAGTACCGCGCCTCGAGCTGGGTGAAGCCGTCGGGCTGCAGCAGCTGGTGGTCGGAGCCACCGGGCAGGATCTTTCCCTTCAGGCCCGGCCCGCTGAAGGTGCCGCCGAGGATCGGGATCAGCCGGCGCGTGCCGCCGGCCACGGGCCCGACCTCGTCGGGTTTACCGACCTCCACATGGGCCTCGAAGGCCAGCTCGAGTTTCGGCGCGGCGGGAGCCACGGGGGCGGCCGGTGCGGTCTGGGCCGGCAGGACGACCGGGGACAACATCAGGAGTAGCCAGACAGCGGTGAGGATGCGGGTTTTCATGGGTTCTAAAACTTTGTCGGTGGCGCTCAGACCCCGCCCCACACCTCACGGGCCGTTTCCACCACAAGCTTGAGCTTGGCGATCTGCGATTCGCGGGCGATGTCGTTGCCGTGGACCGTGCTCGAGAACCCGCATTGGGGGGAGAGGCACATCTGGTCCAGCGGCATGTGCCGGGCCGCGTCGTCGATCCGCCGCTTGAGGTCGTCCTTCGTCTCCAGCGCGCCGACCTTGGTCGTGACGAGGCCGAGCACCACGATTTTGTCCCTCGGGACAAAACGCAGCGGCGTGAAGTCGCCGGCGCGAGCGTCGTCGTACTCCAGGAAATAGCCGTCCACCTTCAGCTCGTTGAACAGCACTTCCGCCACAGGCTCGTAGCCGCCCTCCGCGGCCCAGGAGCTCTTGAAGTTGCCCCGGCAGAGGTGGGTGCAGATCGTCATGCCCGCGGGGCGATCGGCGATCGCCGCGTTGATCAGCCGGGCGTACAGCCTCGGCAACGCGTCGGGATCGTCGCCCCGCTGGCGCGCGCCTTCCCGCATCTTCGGGTCGCAGAGGTAGGCGAGATTCGTGTCGTCCATCTGGACATACGTGCAGCCGGCCGCGGCCAGGCTCTTCAGCTCGGCGCTGTAGGCAGCGGCCACGTCGGCGTAGAAACGCTCGAGGTCGGGATACGCCTCCTGACTGATCGCCGCGCGCCCGCCCCGGAAGTGCAGCATCGTGGGCGATGGGATGGTGACCTTGGGCGTGCGTTTCGTGACTGACTTCAGGAATTGGAAATCGCGCAGCTGGATCGGGTTCTTGTGGCAGACGCAGCCGGTGACATGCAGGACCGGCGGGGCGTACTCGAGGTCCCCGCCTTCCTTGCGGTGGAAATGCGCAGTGAGTCCGCCGCGAGCCTCGACCCCCTCGAGCTGCTCAAGGAAATCGATGTGGAAATAGGTCCGGCGAAACTCGCCATCGGTGATGCCACGCAGGCCGATCTCCTCCTGCATCTGCACGACCTCGCGGATGGCGGTGTCCTCGACCGCCCGCAGCTGGCCGGCGGTGATCGTGCCGGCGCGGAATTGATCCCGGGCCTGCAGGAGAGCCAGGGGACGGAGAAAACTGCCGACGTGGTCAGCGCGGAAGGGAGGTAGATTTCGGGTACTCATGTTGGGTGGGTGGGTTGGAAATAGGACTGGCGCTTGGGGGTAGGGCTGAGGCGGTGCCTCAGCCGGGATCGTAGGTCATCGCGGCTGAGGC
>CAIYFD010000259.1 GCA_903925425.1 uncultured Opitutia bacterium
ACCCGCAGTTGAAAATGTCCGGGCGCGATGGTGAAAGGCGTCTCCGTCACCTGCGCACGCAGGGCGGGAATCGAAGCCAAAACCGCCAGAACCAGAAGCAGCTGACGGGGTGAACGCATGCCGGAATGTCGCGTTCCCCCGCCGCCCACGCCAGCCGAAAGCCGTCAGCGCCCGCCGGAGAAATACAAATCGGCCGCCGCGCTTCTCCACCGACACGCCACAAAAAAACCGCGGGCGCTTTCGCCCGCGGTTTGAGTTTTGGCGGAGACGCTCCGGATTACGGGCGGCTCAGGCTCTCGATGTAATCGAGGAGCGAGGCGAACTCGGTGACGGTCAGGCCGGCGGTCAGGCCCGGGGGCATGTAGGACGTCTCGACCGACGTGCGCTTGGCGATGTCGGCCGTGGCGAACTTCTGCTGAGTCTCGATGTTGCGGACGGTGACCGAGCCACCACCCTCGCTCACCACGAAGCCGCTGAACGAGGTGCCGTTCTTCAGCTCAATGATAGCGGTCGCAAAGCCCTGTGAGATCGACTTGTTCGGGTCGAGGATGGCCTCGGCGAGGTCGCGGCGCTGCAGGATGGCCGAGATCTTGGAGAGATCGGGTCCCTTCGGGGCGTCGCTCGAGTTGAAGTTATGGCAGGCGATGCAGCCGAGCTCGCGGGAGAGCTGCTGGCCGCGGGCGATCGTGCCCTTGGCCGGCACCACCGCGTCCAGCGTCGCCGCCACCGACATCCCACCGGTCTTGGGCTGCGAAGCAGCGGCCGCCAGGCCGGCCGGATCGATGGCGAGCTGCTGGACGGCGTACTGCGCCGCCCGGGCAACGGCCACGTCGGAATCATTCATCGCGGCGATGATCTGGGTGGCGTGCGACGTATCGCGCGCCGTGACGGCGGCCATGATGATCTGGGCGCGACGGCGGGGATCAGACCAACCCGCGTCGATGGCCTTGGCAGCGGCATCGTGCGAAGCGGCGGCGCCGAAGCGGCGGCCCGCGAGGGTGACCAACGCAGCGTCGGCCAGCTGCGAAGTCTCACCGTCAAGCTTGGCCGCTTCCTCGATGAGGACCGGATAGATCTCATCGATGCGCGGGGTGTTCACCACCGCCTGCTGGGCCTGCTGCACCGGGGTGACAACGGCCGCACCACCGCGACCACCACCACCGCCGCCGCCACCACGACCACCACCCGCGGCGGCCGCGGGGGCGGCAATCGCCTGCTGGGCCGCAAGGGCGGAAGCCTGCTGCGGGTTGAACTTGGCCACGGAGGCTTGGATCTTGGCGAAGGCATCGGCCCGGGCGTTGGCGAGAGCCTGTTCCGCTTGGGCCACGCCAGCGACCTTGGCCGCAATCGTGTCAGGAGCAGACAAAGAAGCCGCCGTCAGCGCAGCGCGCGCCACCGCGACCGCCTGAAGCTGTGGCGCCGTGGTCGTGTCCAAGCCCGTGACGAGCAGGGTCTGGAGCTGGGTCGCGTTGGGAATCGCCGGAGCTGCAGGAGCAGCCGCGCCGCCACGGCCACCACCACCAGCCGCCGCGCCACCCCGTCCGCCTGCGGCCGCTGCGGCCGGGGCGTTCAACATCTTGACGGCAGGGAGGACGGCCGCCCAGCCGGCGCGATCATTCGTCTTGGTCAGAGCGGTAATGGCCTCAGCCCGCACCGCCGCGGCGGTACCGGGAGCCGATGCCACCTTAGTCAGAACGGGAATCGCGTTGGCCGGAATCGCGTCCGAGGTCGCGAAGTAGGACGTGATCTGCGGGATCAGCGCCGGCTCGGAGTCGGCGTAGGTGAGGAACTTGGCCACCGCCGGACCGGCGGAGACGCCTTCCTTCAGGTAGGTCCGGCCCATGGCCAGGACTTCCTCGGGACCGGCGCGGTCCAGCACGGCGCCCAAGGCAGTCTGGATCTTGGCGGTTTCCGCCCACGGAGCCGGGGCATAATACGGGCCGACATTTTGCGGCCGGGTCGCCCACCAGGTGCCGTTCCAGGCGGTCTCGGTGCTGGAGAGACGGGAGAGCGCAGCGACGATGTCCTGGCGCTTGGCGACCGGCTGGTCGTCCTTGAGGCGTTGGATCAGGGCGTCGGTGACCTTCGGGTCGTGGATCGAGTGCAACACCTGGAGCGCGCCCCGGCGGACGGCGGCGGGCGACGTGGCGTTGTCGACGGCAGCGAGGGCCTGGTCGACCTCGCGGAAACTGCGGAGCACCTGGATGGCGGTGGCGGCCACGATGGGATCGGTGTCTCCCATGAGCGGGACGATCAAAGACGCGGAGGCCTTGGCGTCGGCGCGAGCGAGCGTGATCAGGGCTTCCTTGCGGGTGCGCGGATCGGTCGACTTGAGCTGGGCCGTGACCGTGGCGATCGGGATTGAGCGGGCCTGGGTGATATCATCGCCTAGGGCGCGGAGGGCCAGGGCGGCGATGGTCGGGTCCGCCACGAGGCCGGCGATCGCAGCCGTTGAGGCGGCGCCGCGGAGTTGCTTGTAGGTGAACAAGGCCGCGGTGCGGTTGTTCAGGGACTTCGTCTTGTCAGAAGCGAGGGCCAGCAGCTGGGCGTCAATCCCCTGCGCCATTTGGGCGCTGCGGCGCAGGATCGCGCGCTGGGCCTCGATGCGGCGCATGTTACTGTTGCCGGCCAGGACCTGGACGAGCTCCGCCGCCGTGGCGGTGTCGAAGTTCGGCATCGGTGCCGGCGTGAAGTTCTTCGGCCTGATGCTGTAGACCGAGCCCTGATTGCGACCGGCCCAGGAGAAACCGCCGGACCAATGGGTGGCGTAGATCACGCTATTGCCGTCCACATCCGGATCCATCGGATTCGGGAACTCGATGAAGGGTTCGTTGCCGGCCGGAGGCTCAGCCTGGCCGGGAATCAGCAGGGGAACGTCGTTGATCGAATTCGCGTTCACCGCATAGCCCGGGAGGGTATACGTGGCGCCCTTCGGCACCACGTGATGAGCGAAGATGGCGCGCTGGCCGTAGTCCGCCGTGTACGGGAGATCGTTCCATTTCGCCGGGATACCAGGCTCGTCGAGCCACATGCCGCCGGCGCCGGAACCGCCGCCGAAATCGGCCAGGGGAGTGATCACCTCTTCCGGGAAGTTGGTGAAGAGCGACGGATAACCGTGGTCGGTCATGCCGCTCATGTGATGGAAGCGGACGTTCCAGCCACCGCCGTCGTTGGTGTTGTCGCGGGCGAAAACCTCGAGCGTCGGGCCAACGGCGACACTGAAGATATTGCGGGTGTTGTGCGCCCAGATCTCCAGGCCGCTGCCGTCCGGGCGCATGCGGAGAACACCGCCACCACGGAGGGTGAGCTTGCGGCCGTCCACCGTGCTGGTGGCGCCATTCACGCCTTGGTCGCCCAAGGTGATGTAGATCCAGCCATCGATGCCCAGCTCGATGGAATTCTGGCCATGGTCGACGCGCGCATCGGCGATGGTGCGCCCGAAATTATTGATCAAAACCTTCTTCTCGTCGGCGACGCCGTCGCCGTTGCGGTCGTAATAGGCCGAGATGGTCGGCGGCGCCAGGACGATGAGATGGTCATGGTCCCAGAGGAGACCGCGGGGATTGTCGACATCGGGCACGAACGCGGTCGCCTCGTCGGCAACGCCGTCGTGGTTGGTGTCCTTCAGGCGGATCACCCGTCCGAGGTGGGACCAGGCGCTTTGCGCACCGTTGCCGTCAACCGCCACGAAGACCGCGGAGCCGTCGCGGGCGGCGGCCACCGTGGTCGGGTAATTCACAATCGGCGGCGTGGCGAAAACCTTGGCCTCAAATCCCTCCGGGACGGTGATGGCGTCCAGGTTCGATTTCTCGAGCGCCGGCGTAATCAGGGGCGTTTTCGCAAAATCCTCGGGCGGGAGCTGGCCAACGGTCCCGTCGGTTTGCGCCGGGGGTGGCAGTCCGGCATTGGCGCCGGTGTTGCCGACAAAGTTACCCAGCGGCCCGTTGAGGACCGGGGTGGCAGTGCCGTTGATCATGATCACCTCTTTTTCGGTGATTGAGATCTGGGCGAACGCCTGGGAGGCGGCGGCTAACGCCGCGGCGGATGCGAGCGTGCGGAGTAGGATGGTACGCATGAGGATGGAGGGAGGCTTGGGAGGGTAAACGTCCGGGAGTGCCAAAAGAGGGAAACCGGTACGGGGATGGACGGACAATCAACAGGGAAAGTTGCTCGGGCTGACAAGTTCTAAGCTTTTCCGCCAAGCCCCGGTAAAAACAACCAACGCTGCGCTTGGCCGCGAGCCGAGGTAGGGTCCGTTATCCCGCACGCGCCGGGCTCCGCCACCGCCGGCGGCAAACGCGGTGGATTAGGGATAACTCCGCCCTACCCCCGGGCCCCGTCCCCGGTGACTGAATCGCGGGCACAAAAAAACCGCGGGCGTTTTCGCCCGCGGTTTGAAGGGTCAGGAGCCTAACCGGATCACGGCTTGCTCAGGCTCTCGATGTAATCGAGGAGCGAGGCGAACTCGGTGACGGTCAGGCCGGCGGTCAGGCCCGGGGGCATGTAG
>CAIYFD010000260.1 GCA_903925425.1 uncultured Opitutia bacterium
GCCGGTTCGCTGGCGAGGATGACGCGGGCGTGGCGGCGCAATCTAGCGCCCAGCTGGCCCAGCTCTTCGTCCGAGAGATGGTGGAAGATCAAATTACCGATGAAGATCGGGTACGCCGCATAGCCGTCGAAGTTCCGCAGATCGGCCGCATGCCAGGCGCGGTCAGCGGGCCAGCCGGTCGGGGCGGGGCAGGTCTGCTCCAGGGCGTGAACATTCAGTCCGGCGGCCTTGGCGCGCAGGGCAAAGGCACCGTCACCGGCACCCAGCTCGAGGGCGGCCTCGGCCGGATGTACCCGTCGCTGCAGTTCGCTTCGCAGCCACCGATGATTGCCCATGAGGGCGTTGGTGAGGCGCAGGTCACGCCGGCTGCGCCGGGCCGCAGGGCTGTCCGCCGGGAGGCGGTCAAGGATCTCGGGCGTGAGCACGCGGGGCATGGAGGCAAAGGTTGTCCGGGCGGTCGAAATCACAACCGCCATCGGTGTGGACCTCCATCGGAGAGATTAAACCACGGATTTCACGGATGCCACGGATTACTTGGGAAGATGATCCTCAACCAATACTTCGAGGCGGTCGCCATGGTTTATTCGGATCAACGTCTTGGTTTGAATCCGAACCTTCTGGGTCCTTATCCGTGCCATCCGTGAAATCCGTGGTTAAACGGGATAGGGTGTTTTTGGGATTTGGCATTTGGGCGGATTGGAATTCCCTCCGCTCATGAGCCAGCAGAAGACACCCGTCGACTTGATCGCCGAGGCCGCCGCGAATTTCCCGGGCCGGCCGTCGTGGGATGAATATTTCATGGCGACGTCGGTGCTGATCTCCACCCGATCCAACTGCGAGCGGCTGCATGTGGGCTGTGTCATTGTCACCGCCGGCGACCGCAAGAACCGCATCGTGGCGGCCGGCTACAACGGCCATCTGCCCGGGGCGCCGCACGAGTCGCTCCTGCGGGAGGGCCACGAACAGGCGACCGTGCATGCCGAACAGAACGCGGTGGCTGATGCCGCACGGCGGGGCAGCTCGGTCGAGGGCTGCGTCGCCTATGTCACGCACTACCCGTGCATCAATTGCGCGAAGATCCTCGCGGCGTCCGGCATCGCGGAGATCCGCTACCGAAGCGACTACCACAACGAC
Organism: uncultured Opitutia bacterium; assembly: GCA_903925425.1. Lineage (GTDB taxonomy): Bacteria > Verrucomicrobiota > Verrucomicrobiia > Opitutales > Opitutaceae > CAIYFD01. The sequence continues at coordinate 1,135 of CAIYFD010000260.1, forward strand.
CCGTTGGTGGCCCCGCTACTGCGCGGCGCGGGCGTCCGGGTGCTACAGCTCGACTGACGATGCGCGAGCGCAGTGCCACCGCCCGTCGTCGTTGCCTGACCGGCTCCCTGCTGGTCGCGCGGCCTGAGCTGCAGGAAGGAACCTTCCGGCACACCGTGATCCTGTTGTCGAACCACAACCGCGAGGGTGCGATGGGCATGGTGCTGAACCGGCCGCTGCACCGCACCCTGGGCGAAATGGATGGCGACTATGCCCTGGGGCCGCTGGCCGGGGTGCCGGTATTCCAAGGCGGACCGGTGCAGACGGACCAGATGATCCTCGCCGCTTGGCGGCTGCAGGACGGCGGTTTCCAGCTCCATTTCGGGCTCGATCCCGCCCGGGCAACCGCCCTGGCCACTGAGGAGAACATGGTCCTGCGCGCCTTTCTGGGCTACTCGGGCTGGTCGGGCGGACAGCTGGAGACGGAGCTCCGCGGCCATACGTGGGTGACGACCGCGATCCCGCCCAACCTGATGACCCATAACCACGATGAGACGCTCTGGCGGGCCGTGTTGCGCACAGTCAGCTGGGAATGGAAGATCGTGACGGAGGGTCCCGATGACCCGGCCCAAAACTGATGGTGTGAATGGTAGGGTTGAGGCGGGGCC
>CAIYFD010000261.1 GCA_903925425.1 uncultured Opitutia bacterium
ACCTGCGCGGGATCGATCGGGGTTGGGATCGGCTTCGACATGGTGACTCCAGATAAGCCCGCTCGGCCGGCGATGAAAAGGCCTATTCCCGCCAAAGGCGGCAGGACGTAGGCATTCACCCCATGGTCCGCACCACGCGTCCGGCACATACTCGCCGGTCCGAGGCGTCACCATGCGGCGGACAATCCCGCCATCATCATGGCTGTAAAATACCACGACTACTGCGAAACCCTCGGCGGGCTCCGGACGACCAAGAGCTGACCCAGCCCACGAGCTTGCCTCCGGGTGAGCAGCCGCGGAGAACGGGCCATGCCGCAACCGGAAGCCATGGGATTTACCGAATGGGCCGCGCTCTCGGCGCAGGATCCCGCTCGGGCGGCACGCGAGGTTCACCAACGTGTCCAGCAGCTTTCCCCGACCCAGCAGCGGGCCGTTGTCGCCCACCTCGTGGGCGTGGACGAACTCGCCGCCGCGCTCGTTCCGGCAGACCCAAAGGCCCCGCTGCGGGGTGTCCCCTATTTCCTCAAGGACCTCTTCGATGTCGCCGGAGTGAAGACCAAGGCCGGCTCGCGTTTTCTCGCCGAGGTCCGGCCCCTGCCCGCGCGTGATGCCGCCCTTGTGCAGTCCCTGCGCCGCTGCGGCGCGGCCTGCGCGGGCAAGACCCACCTGCATGAGTTCGCCTTTGGGCTCACGGGGGAAAACCCGCACTACGGCGACTGCACCCATCCGCGTTTTCCCGACCGTACCACCGGCGGCTCCAGCAGCGGCTCCGCGGCGGCCGTCGCCGCCGGCATTGTCCCGCTCGCGATCGGCACCGACACCGGCGGCTCGATCCGCGTGCCGGCGGCGTTCTGCGGCCTCTACGGCCTTCGGCTCACGCCCGGCATCGCCTGGATCAAGGACGCCTTCCCGCTCTCACCCACGAGCGACACGCCCGGCTGGTTCACCCGCACGGCGGAGGACATGCTCGCGGCCACCGCGGCCCTCGTCGGGCTCGGCGGCATGGAGCGTGCACCGCGCGGCGTTTATCTCGCCCTCGGGGAACTCGAGCCGGAGGTCGGCGAAGCCTGTGCCGCCGCCGCCCGCCAGCTCTGCGAACCGGCGAGCCCCGACACCACCGCCGGCCTCTCCCGCACCTTCGAATATGCCGCGCGCACCCATGGCGTCCTGACGTCGCTTGAGGCCGCCCGCGTGCACGCGCCGTGGCTCGATCCCCGGCGCGCCGAGTACGGCGCCGTGGTTTGGGAACGGATCGATCAGGGCCGCCGTTGGACCGCGGACGATTTGCGGGATGTCACGTTGTGGCATGCCGGACTCCGGCTCGCGTGGACCAGCTACTTTCTGGCGCACGACTTCCTCGTGCTGCCCGCCACGCCTTTCCCCGCCCTGCCCCTGACGCAGCTAAACCTTGAAAACCGCCGGCGCATCCTGGCCCTCAATGCCCCCGCCAGCCTCGGCGGACTTCCGGTCCTGACCCTGCCCGTGCCGCTGCCGTCCGGACTCACCGCCGGGCTCCAAGTCGTCGTCAATCACCCGCAAAGCCCCGTCATCCCCTGGGCCCTGCGCCGGTGGATGTGAGATGACCTGATTTTTTCATCCCGGATTCGGAATCCTGAAAATCAAACCGGTTCCCCACGAGGCGCGGGCGTCCTCCGGCCAAGGCGCCTGGGAGGTCGGGTCTTTGTCCGTGAAATTCGTGTAATCCGCGGTCAGAACTTCCGTGGTTTCGCCTGTGTTTTCGGCGGTAAATATGCTTGGTTTTCGGCCACCGCATTCCCCATGAAAAAACTCCTCATCCTCCTTGCCGGCGTTGTCGCACTGACCCTCACCGCGTCCGCCCAGAATTTCGAGGGTACGATCACGTGGTCCTTCAGGGTCAACATGTCGGCCGAGATGAGCCAGCAGATGCAGGGCGCCCAGGCGATGATGAACGATCCCGCCATGCTCGCCGAGATGCAGGCCGCGATGAACAACCCACAGATGAAAGCCATGATGGAGGGGAATCCCCAGATGAAGGCCATGATGGACGGCATGACCAAGGGCCGCGGCGCCGCGCCGGGCGGCAACATGATGGACGGTATGCTGCCGAAATCCATCGCCGTGAAAATCAAGGGCAACAGCAGCCTCAGCCTCATTGAGGGCGGCATGACCGCCGGTGAAATCCTCACCCTCTCGGACAAGAACCTCGCCTACCTGATCGACCGCCCTTCCCGCACCTACTCCCTCATGTCCCAAGGTGCCGCCGCTGCTGCCGCCCCCGCGGCGAGGTACAAGATCACCCGCACGAGCGAGACCGCGACCATCCTCGGCTACACCTGCAAGAAGACCCTCGTCGAGGACACCGCCGCTGCCGCCAACACCCCCTCCACCTACATCCTCTGGTCCACGACCGACATCGCCGGAGCCAACTCCAAGCAGTTCGCCCAAATGAAACTCTCCGAGGGCAGCGACACCTCGTTCATGTCCTCCATCGAGGGTGTCCCGCTGCGCATGGAGATCGCCGCCGAGGGCATGAAGATCACGATGGAGGCCAGCGCCGTAAAAAAGGAATCGCTCGCCGACAGCCTCTTCGTCCTCCCCGCCGGCTTCACCGAGCGGAAACCGATGGGCCGATAAGAAGCGGCCCTACGCCAGCCCCGCGGCCGCCGCGTCATCCAGCAGCCAAACCACGCGGTCGGCGCACGATTGCAGGATCCGCCCCGGGGCCGCCGCCGGAGCCTCGCTGCCTTGGAAAATCCGGCGCACGGCCCCGGACTTTTCGGCGCCTGTCACCAGCACCACGATCAGCCCGCAGGCGCGCAGGCCGGAGGGCGTGATGGTTCCCCTCCGCCCCCGGCCCGGCACGTCGATCGTCGCGAAGAACGCGCCGCCGTCGCCTTCCAGCAACGGGCTGCCGGGGAAAAACGACGCGGTGTGCGCATCGGCGCCGAGGCCGAGCATGCAGACATCGTAGGCGCGCCCGACACCCGCAATGCGCGTCACTTCGCCGGCGTAGGCCGCCACGGCTGCGCCGGGCGCGAGCCCGACCGACCACGCCAGGCGGTGCGCCGCCGGAACGCCCAGCGGATCGAGCAGCCAGCGGGCGGCGTTGCCGAGGTTGCTGTCGGGACTCTCCGCCGCCACCCACCGCTCGTCGCTCACCGTGAAGCGGGCCTGCGCCGCCACCGCGGCCGGGATTGCCCGCTGCTCCACACACCACCGGTACCACGCCCGCGGCGTCGTCCCTCCACCAAGCGCCCAGAGCAGCGGCCGCCGCACCTGAGGATCAAACCGCGACGTCCCCAAGGCCGCGGCCGCGGCAAAGAGTTCCGGCGGCGAGCCGATCTTAACCTGGCCCAGTGCGGTGATTTTTTCCGTCATGGTTGGACAATACCCACCGCCAAATGATCACGGCTGAAGCACCGCTTCAGCCCTATCCCCCATCCGTGAAATCTGTGTAATCCGTGGTTCAAACGGTTTGTTGGCTTCAGAAAAACATCGCCTCCGACAACGCGATGGTCGGCGGGAGCAGGCTGATCGAGCTGGCCAGCTCGGTGCGCCCCGTGCCGAAGTCGGCGACGAACGATGATTGGCCGCTCCCGAGGGCGGCGGTCCACCGGAAGTTTTTCTCCCCCGCATACGTAAAGCGGAGATCGAAAGAAACGGTGCCGCCCTGGGGCAGGGCCGCTAGGCGGCAGTAATCCCCGGGCACACCGCAACGCCCGAGCCGATCCCGGATCCAGCCGAGCAGCACGCGGGCCTCGGCGGTCACCGCCGCGTCATGCGCCAGCACCACCTCCTTGAGGCCGTCGCCCAAGGCGAGCACCGAGTAGCGACTGAGGAATTGTCCGAGGGCCTGCCGCGCCGGCAGAAGGCGGGCATAGGTCAGGTCGCGCACCGTCTCAGGCCGCGGCCACGGGTAGGTCAGCGCGTCCGCCGGCACGACCGCGCTGTCGATCAGCAGCCGCTTGGCCCGCCCGAGAAGATAGTGGTATTCCGCGAGGCGCTGGGTCGACCGAAAGCGATGCGCCCAGTAGTACATCGGCAGGTCGGCGGAGAGGCAGATTGAGGCCTGGTTCTCCAGGTGCCGCCACGCCGGGCGCGGATAGCTGAGAATGACGAACTCCACGCAGCGCTTGTCCTGCTTGGTTTTCCCCCAGTGACACTCGCCGTAGATCTTGGCGTTTAGCTCCGCCGGCCCTTCCTCCCCTTCCAGCGGGCAAAGAATGACCACGCGGCACGGATAACGCTTCGAGAACTCCAACACCGTGTGGAACTGCACGAGCGCGTCGTCGGGCGTGGTGTGCAGGCCGAGATGCAGGACAACATTAACCTGGATGGCCTTGGCGTCGTCAGCATCGAGGACCCCCTCACCCTTCAGCCCCGCGCCCCCCGCCCACATCTCGTCGAGGCTCGTGGTGATGCAGCCAACCGGCACCTCAAGTCCGGGCAGGGCGTTGAAAACGGAGGGCATCGGAAGTAAAAGTGAGAGAGGAAAGTGAGTGAAAGTGAAGGGTGAGAGTGCAGTACAGGTAGCGGAAGGCGCGAGGTGGTCTCTAGTTTGTCCGAACCACCTTCACGCTTCGCTCCGTTTCACCCTCACTTTCACTTTCGTGTTCAGGGCTGCCGCCACGCGCACTGGTCGCGGGCGATCAGGGAGTCGGCGCCGGTCGGGCCCCAGGAGCCGGCCGCGTAGGACTGCATGCCCTCCCGCCCGGAACCTTCCCAGACGCCGAGAAGCGGCGAGCAGAGCTGCCACGAGGCCTCGGTTTCGTCGCCGCGGATGAACAGGGTGCCGTCGCCGACCATCGCGTCGAGGACGAGGCGTTCGTAGGCCTCGGCGGTGTTGGAACCGAAAGTCGTGCGGTAGCGGAAACTCATCTTCACCGGCTGCGTGCGCGTCTCGAGACCCGGGATCTTGGTGTTGACCACCAGGTGCATGCCCTCGTCGGGCTGGATCTGGAAGGCCAGCGTGTTGGCCGAAAGGTCGAACTTGTCGCCCTCGGCAAAGAGCGTGCCCGGGGGACGGCGGAATGTGACAGCGATCTCCGAAACCCGGCGGGCAAGTCGCTTCCCGGAGCGCAGGTAGAACGGGACCCCCTGCCAGCGCCAGTTGTTGATGGAAAGGCGCAGGGCGGCGTAGGTCTCGGTCGCCGAGGTCGGCGAGATCCCCTCCTCCTCCAGGTAGCCGGGCACCGGCTTGCCCGCGACCATCCCCGCCGCGTACTGGGCGCGGGAAACGTCACCCGCCGGCCCCAGGTTCAGCGGCTGGATGGCGCGCAGCAGTTTCACCTTCTCGTCGCGGATTGCCTCGGCCTCAAGCGAGACCGGCGGCTCCATCGCGGTCAGCGCCACCAGTTGCATGGCGTGGTTCTGGATCATGTCGCGCAGGCAGCCGCTCTGCTCGTAGTAGCCCCCGCGGCTGCCGACGCCGACCTCCTCCGCCACGGTGATCTGCACGGAGGAAATGAAATTCCGGTTCCAGAGCGGCTCGAAGATCGAGTTGGCGAAACGCTGGACCAGCAGGTCCTGCACGGTCTCCTTCCCAAGGTAGTGGTCGATCCGGTAGACCTGCGTCTCCTCAAAGACGGACCGGAGCGTGACATTGAGTGCGCGCGCCGAGATGAGGTCGCGGCCGAAGGGTTTCTCGATGATCACCTTGGCCTGGTGCAGCTGGCCGAGGTGCCGGGCCGCGAGCCCGCTGGACCCGAGGTTGCGAATGATCGGGGCAAAGACGGTCGGCGGCGTCGAGATGTAGAACAGGGTCTGCACCTCGCGACCGAGCTGTTTCTCGATGGCGTCGAGGTGCGCCGCAAGCCGGGTGAAGGCCGCGGGCTCGTCGTAACCGCCCGCGACGTAGGTCGTGAGCGGAGCGAGACGGTCCCAGACATCCGCCTTCAGTTCGCGGCGGGAAAATTCCTTGATCGCCTCCGCCGCCAGCCCGCGGAACTCCTCGTCGGGAATCGCCTTGCGGCCGAAGCCCACAAGGAAGAAGTCGGCCGGCAGCAGGTTGTCGTACGCGAGATTGTAGACCGCCGGGATCAGCTTGCGGGCCGTGAGATCACCCGAGGCGCCGAAGATGACGACGACCGTCGGCGGTGCCCCGCGGTGTTTGCTGAGGCCCTGCAGGAATGGATGACGGGCGGTATCGGCCATACGACGCCGAATGTCGGGTTCGGCGCCGGGGTCAGGCAAGGGAAATGGCGGTAATCTGGCCCGCTCACGGCCGCCATCCGGGGCCCATCAGCGGGATGTTTTCAAAATGCAGCACACCGGGGACCGCGCCGGGCGTCGCAGGCAGGGTGACCTCGACGACATCAAACCGCACCGTGCGCGGTTTTTCCCGCAGGGCGGCGACATAAGCCATGATCGCCCGGCGCAGCGCCGCTTTCTTCCGGCGGTCCACCGCGTAATAGCCCGGCACCCGTGCGCCCGCCGACCGGGCCTTGACCTCCACGAACACGAGGATTCCGCGCTCGCGCATCACCAGGTCGAGCTCCTCGCGCCGGTCGCGCGGGTTGCGCCAGTTGCAGGCCACCAGCTGCCAGCCGGGTTTCGCGCCGAGGAACCGCCGCGCGATCCGCTCGCCCTCATCGCCCGCCGCAAGCGCCGAGACGAACGTACGTAGTCTTTGAAACATCGGGGAGAGTCCCCGGCACGTGATTCTCATTGCCGACGTTCCGGGCCGCTGACAATCCAAGACTCCGTTCCCCATGGCCGCGCCCAATATTGCCAGCACCCTTCGTCGCTCCCTCCTGATCAAGGTGATATCGAAGCCGACGCCGAGCCGGGAGGACGTCAGCTCCGTCATCGAGCTCACCGCCTCCAAGGTCGTCGAGGCCCTGCAGGCGCAGTCGATGACGTTCTACCTCGTCGAGGGCAACGACATCACCTTCAAGCAGATCTATTACTCCCCCACGCTCTGGGCCAAGGATCCCTCGCTGGAGAAGAAGCTGCAGGAAACCTCCGCCAAACTGCTCGCCCTCAAGCTCCCCCTGGGCACCGGCGTCGTGGGCAAGGTGATCGCCAGCGGCGACAATGTCTTTTTCCGCAACAGCGACAGCCAGGCCCCGTTCATGGCCGGCATGGCCAAGAGCACCGGCTTCGAGGTGCGCTCGATGCTGACCGTCCCGCTCAAGACCAACATCGTCATTGGCGCCATCCAGGTGCTGAACAAGGAGCAGAGCGCCGGCACCGACGGCGAGTTCACCGAGAAGGACCTCACCCTCCTCCAGGAGGTCGCCGAGTACTCCTCCACCCTGATGCAGCGCATGCTGGACCCGAAGTTCCAGCTCAGCGCCGAGGACACCGCCAAGTTCGTCGCCAAGCTCACCGACCTCCCGCTCGTCACCAAGGTCGACGAGATCGAGTGCGACGAGAAGCTGATCGAGACCGTCGGTGACGCCATCATCCGTCGCGAGGGCATCTTCCCCTACAAGATCGACGGCAAGATGGTCCACGTCCTGATGGCCAACCCGCTCGACTACGGGAAGCGCGAGGCCTTCCAGCAGGCCACCGAGTACGTGATCGACGAGGTCAAGGTCGCCCCGGCCACCCTGATCGAGGCCCTGATCAAGAAGTTCTTCAAGGACGCCAAGTCCGGCCAGGGTGAGGGTGATGTCGACATCAACTCGATCACCGACGTCATCAGCAGTGCCTACAGCACGGATGGCGGCACCGCCGAGATCAGTGCCGCCGACCTCGAGAGCGAAGACTCCGCCCCGATCATCCAACTCACCAACCGCATCATTGAGGATGCCTACATCTGCGGCGCGTCGGACATCCACATCGAGCCGATGGAGAAGGACCTGCTCATCCGGTACCGGATCGACGGCCTCTGCCAGGAGAAGCTCCGGCTGCCCAAGCAGGTCACGAATTCCATGATCTCCCGCCTGAAGATCATGTGCAATCTGGACATCTCCGAGCGCCGTCTCCCGCAGGACGGGCGCATCGTGTTCAAGAAGTACACGAAGAAGAACATGGACATCGATCTGCGCGTCGCCACCGGCCCGATGAAGGACGGCGAGAAGGTGGTCATGCGTATCTTGGACAAGTCCAAGTCCACCCTGCCGCTGCCCGCGCTCGGTTTTTCCGACGAGAATCTCGCCAAGTACCGCGAGTGCATCCGCCAGCCCTATGGCATGATCCTGCACTGCGGCCCGACCGGCTCGGGCAAGTCGATGACGCTCTACTCCGCGCTCGGCGAGGTGAACACCCCCGACGTCAACATCCAGACCGCCGAGGATCCGATCGAGTACACGCTCGCCGGCATCAACCAGATGCAGATGAACCGGCAGATCGGTCTCACCTTCGAGCGCGCGCTGCGCTGCTATCTCCGGATGGACCCCGACATCATCCTCGTCGGTGAGATCCGCGATAAGGAAACCGCCCAGATCGCCGTCGAGGCCGCGCTCACCGGCCATTTGCTCGTCTCGACCCTGCACACCAACGACGCCCCGTCCACGATCTCGCGTATTGGTGAAATGGGCGTCGAGCCCTTCAATATCTCCGCCTCGCTCGTCTGCGTTTGCGCCCAGCGTCTCCTCCGTCGCGCCTGCAAGAATTGCAAGCAGCCCTATGAACCCAAGGGCCGCGAAAAGGAGCTGATGGAAAAAGCCATCGGCTGGAGCGGGCAGATCTTCAAGGCCAACCCCCAAGGCTGCCCCACCTGCGGCGGCCTCGGCTACAAGGGCCGGGTCGGCATCCACGAGCTGATGACCAACAGCGAGGAGCTGGTGGAGGGCATCAACAAGGAGGTCGAGGTCGCCCAACTGAAGCGCATCGCGATGAAGAACGGCATGAAGACCCTCCATCAGGACAGCATTCTCAAGGTCAAGATGGGCCTCACCACGCTCGAGGAGGCACTCTCCAACGTGCCGCCGGATTTGATCCTCTAAGCGACCGAAGGCCGGGCGCTTCGCTGACCGGAGTGTCATGCGGAAACGCCCAGCGGGAGATTGCGATTCACTCCGGAGCCGACACGTTGCCCGCATGAAGCTGCCACCGCGCCGGCGCGTTGCCCCGCTGCTCCTCCTTTTTGCCGCGGCTGCCTGTGCCGCCACGGCCCCCACCCCGCCGCCGGGCACTCCCCCGGCCAAGGCTCCGGTCGCGGTCGCCGGGCCGACCGTCGCCGTGCCACCGGTCGGAGAGGTGAAGCCGCCTCCGGAGGGCAGTGACTCACTGGTCTTTTTCGCCCCGGGCGATGACCAGCGCGCGGTGCGCAACACGCGCGGACGCATCGCCGATGTCCTCGCCACCAACGGGCGCAAGGAACCCGTCCTCGCCCGGATCAGCTTCGACGAGATCGAGTCGCTCGTCCCGCGCATCGCCGAGATCATCGCCGACGGCGACCCCGAGCCGATCTCCCACATCCCCTCCTTCTACTCGCAGGGGCACATCCCGGGGCCACCGGCCTGGGCTTACCTGCAGCGCTACCTCAAGGAAGGCGACGAATTCTGGACCTACGGCGACGGTGAGACCGGCCTGCTTGTCATCCGCGACAACCACCTGCTCTGCATGATGACCATCAAGATCCCCTTCGAGAACTGACGGGGGCCGTTCCCAACCCCGCGGCCACCGCAGCGAACATCGCCTTCCGGGTCGCCGCGTCGCGGGTCCGGTCGGTCCGGATTTCCAGCACGCGAATGCCCCGGCGCGGGAGACGCGCGACGAGACGCGCGAATCGCGTCCAGCTCCGCACCACGGTGTGGGCCACGCCATGCGCCGCGCAGAGTTTTCCAAAGTCCGCTTCCTGCGGCGTAGCGAAGAATTCTTCGAATGCTTCCGGGAAATCCACCACCGGCAGGTGCCCGAAGATCCCCCCGCCGTGGTTGTTGATCAGCACGATTGTCAGGCTCCCCCGAAACTTCGGGCGGAGCAGGAAACCGTTCGAGTCGTGCAGCAGCGCCAGATCGCCCGTGAGCAACACCGCGGGTTTTCCGCCGTGCGCCACGCCAAGGGCCGATGACAGCGTGCCATCGATCCCGTTGGCCCCCCGGTTGAAATAGGGCACCAGTCCCCGGTCGTTCGCCGGCCAGAAATACTCCGCATCGCGCACCGGCATGCTGCTGGCGAAAAACACCGCCGTCCCCGGGGGCAGTTGCCGGGCCAGCAACGCCACGGCGCGCGGCTCGAATAGCTTCGTCACCCGCGGCAGCGCCGCCTCGAGCCGCCGGGCGGCATTTTGTTCCGCTTCCAGCCAGGACTCCCGGTAGGAGGTGTCCGCCGCGGGCGCCCGCAGCGACCCAACCACCTGCCTGAGATGCGCCCGCACCGGCGTGGCCGACAATTGCAGCGCATCGCGGTTGTGCGCCGACGTGGAGACGAGCCAGACGGCCGGCGCGTGTTCCTGCAGCCAGGCCCGCAGCACCTTGCTGGTCGGCCAGCCGCCCACGCACAGCACCGCGTCCGGAACCAGACTCCGCGCGAGGCGGCGATTGCGCAGGAGGGTGTCATAATGGGCCACCATGCCCGGAAAATGCGGGGCCAGCCCGCGCAAGCCTGAGAGCGCATCGGCCAGGATCGGCCAACCGTGCTCGCGGGCGGTCGTCGCCAGCACCTCGACGTCCCCATGAGACATTGCCGGTTCGTCCGGACCCACCACCACCACGATGCGGCGGCCGATGGGCAGCCCTGACAAGTCTCCCCGAGCGGAAACCGGTGAAAGGGAAACCTCGACGCCGGCAAAAAAGGCCCCGCCCTTTAGTTGGCCGCGCACCGACTTGGTGCTGCCATCCGGGATCGGCGGCAACGGGTCGCGGAACGGCAGGTTGAGGTGGACCGGGCCCCGGGCGGGCCGGAGCGCGCGCGTGACCGCATGGACCACCGCTCGCCGCAGCTCGCGCAGCGCCGGCAGCGTCGCCTTGGGCACGGCCAATTCCCGGAACAGGTTCACGTGCGTTCCGTACAGGTGCTGCTGATCGATCGTCTGCGGAGAACTGCAGCCCCGCAGTTCGGGCGGACGGTCCGCCGTGAGGACAACGAGCGGCACGCCGCTGTGCCAGGCCTCGACCACCGCCGGCAGGAAGTTCGCCGCCGCCGTGCCCGAGGTGCAGGTCAGCACCACGGGTGCGCCGGAACGCTTGGCCAGTCCCAAGGCAAAGAACGCCGCCGAGCGTTCATCGAGCACCGGAATCGCCTCGATCCCCGGATGTCGGGCCAACGCAAAGGCCAGCGGCGCGGAGCGCGACCCCGGCGCCACCACCGCGTGCCGCACACCCAGGCGGAAAAGCGTTTCGACCAGCACACTGCCCCACAGGGAGGTGGTGTTGCGGAAATCGAGCGTCGGACCGGCCATGGACCGCGACTGCACGCGAACCGGCGCACCGGGACAAGCCCGGAGACTTGGAGCATCGTGAC
>CAIYFD010000262.1 GCA_903925425.1 uncultured Opitutia bacterium
ACCTCGGCCGGATCAAGAAGATCGACGGAGTTTGATCCGAGGCCCGGGAAGTCCCGCGGATCTGCGGTTCGGTGAAGCAGAAATTCAGGCCTCCTCTCCTCCGCATCTGACATCTGGCTCCCATGCCCGCGCTGACTTACCAGCACCTCTTCCAGCCCGGCTCCGATCCCGCCGCGCCCACGCTGCTCCTCCTGCACGGCACCGGCGGCAATGAACGCGACCTCCTGCCGCTCGCGGCGGCGATCGCTCCGGGGTCGGCGGTCCTGAGCCCGCGCGGCGACGTCAGCGAGGGCGGCGCCCTCCGCTTCTTCGCCCGGCTCGCCGAGGGGGTCTTCGACGTGACCGAGGTGACGCGCCGCACCCATGCCCTGGCTGATTTCCTCGCCGCTGCGTCCGCGAAGTACGGCTTTGAGCCGCAGCGGCTGATCGCCGTGGGTTTTTCCAACGGCGCCAACATCACCGCCACCATGCTGCAGCTGCGCCCCGAGGTGCTCGGCGGCGGCATCCTCCTGCGCGCCATGGTTGTCCTCGACCAAACCGCCGCGGCCGGTTCGCTCTCCGGCCGGCGCGTGCTGCTGGTCAACGGCGCCCGCGACCCTTTGGTGCCGCCCGACCATCCGCCGCGGCTGGCCGCCCTGCTCCGTGCTGGCGGAGCCGACGTCACCACCGCGATGATGCCCCACGGGCACGGACTCACCCACGCCGACCTCGCCGCAGCCAAACAATGGATCACCCCATGCAGGTCACCTGGGTCGGACACTCCTGCTTTTTCCTCCAGCCCGCCCGGCACCGGCTGCTGATCGATCCGGGCGAATTCTCAGCCCCGGCCGACGCCGCACCCCTCGACCAACTCGCCTGCGACTTCGCACTGCTCGCGCACGGCCACGACGACCACTCGGGCCTTTGCCCGCGCCTCCGCAACCCGCGGCCACAAGGTTTTCCCGCTCACGCCCGGCGAATCGTTTGAAATCTGAGTGGTGTTGAAAAACCGCCCGGCGGTGAGGCCAGCCGGCCGGACGCACCCCGCATGGCGTCAAACCACCGGAGCTTCGGTGCCAACAGTCGTCGGACCGGCTACCGGCGCCCCGGGCGTTTTTTTCGGCTCGCCCGTGAGCACGCTGAGCTGCACCTGCACCAGTTGGAAAAATTCCGGCGTGAAATCGGCGAGGGGAACCTCGAAGAGTTCCTTCGTTTTGGCCCGCTCGTAGACGTTCTTGGTCCGGTCATGGTTCAGGCCCTTCGGGCGCAGCACCTTTTTCCGTTCCAGCATCAACGAGAGGAATTGCACCAGCCGCACGTTGTCGGGCGAGGGATCCGTCGCCGGATCGGCCAGCGTGATGAACAGATTCTCCGCCGTCAGCTTCATCGTCCGCGCGGAATTCTCCTCCGCGCCGCGCTCCTTGTAGAGCTTGACCCAGCGGCAGGCGACGGGGCCGGCCGGGACAAATGCCGCCGCGGCCGCCTCCTTCATGTCGTAGCGCACAATTTCGCCCGTCTGCAGGTGGCGCACGAGGAAACTCGCGACGCGCTCGCCCTCGGAAAAGTGATCGCCCGAGACGACACACGCGGGCGCCAGCGGCTGCAGGTTGAGATCCATGCCACTTGTTTACTTGTGACCCCTCGTGACGCTAGCCAATTTGCGGCCGCCAGCCCCGCCACCCATGAGCCACCCCACCGCCACCGAAACCTTCCTGCTGGTGGTGGACATGCAACCGACGTTCTTTCCGGTGCTCGTGGGCGCCGATTTGGTGGTGAAACGCTGCGCGCTGGCCCTCGAGGCCGCCCGCGGACTCGGGATCGACGCGGGCTTCACCGAGCAGGTCCCGGCCAAACTCGGCCCCACCGCGTCCGAGCTGCTCGCCGCCGTTCCCGGCGCGCCGGTGTGGGGCAAGACCGCCTTCTCGGCTCTCGGCGACGCCACGGTCCGGGGCGCCGTCCAAGCCCGCGGAGTCCGGAGACTGCTGCTCTGCGGAATCGAGACACCCGTCTGCATCTTCCAGACTGCCGTCGACGCGCTCGCGGCCGGCTTGGAGGTCACCGTCCTTGCCGATGCCGTGACCGCCCGGCGGCCTGATGACGCACGCCATGTCCTGGCCGAGCTTTCCCAACGCGGCGCCATCGTGCTGCCGGTCGAGACCGTCTGCTATCAGCTGCTGCGCGACGCCACCCACCCCTTCTTCCGCGATTACACCAAGCTCGTGAAAAAATACGGCTAACCATGGCAAACGCCCTTCCCCTCTCCACCGTCCGCGAGCTCAAGGCCCTCGATTCCGCGGACCACCCGCCCTTCGCCAGCGTGCTCGTCATCCGCAAGCTCGCCGCCAAGACGGCGTCGAACGGCAATCCTTTCCTCTCAACCGAATTCGGCGACCGCACCGGCTCCTTCGGTTGCACGGTCTTCAACGACAACCCGCTCTTTGATCTCCTCAAGGCCGCCGGCGAGGGCGGCGTGGTCCGCGTCGAGGGGAAGCTCGACACTTTCCAGGGCCGGCTCTCGCCGCGCCTGCAGAAGGCGACGGTGATTTCCGAGGCTGAACTCTCCTCCACCCCGGGCCTGATCGACAACCTGGTCGAGACCGCCCCCGAGAACCCCGAGGATCTGTGGAAGGATTTCGAGGGCTTCATCGCCGGGATCGGACACGCCGGCCTGCGCCAGACCGTGCAGCATGTCTTCGATGAGATCGGTGAGTCGTTTCGCTGGGCGCCGGCGGCGGTCGCCATGCATCACGCCTACCGTCACGGTCTCCTCGAGCACACCACCCACATGGCTCGCGCCTGCCGGGCCCTGCTGCCGGTTTATCCCGAGGTGGACGCCGACCTCGCGATGGCGGGCATCCTCCTGCACGACATCGGCAAGACCATCGAGTACGAGGGTTCGCTCGCGACCAAGCGCAGCCGGCGCGGCATCCTGCAGGGCCACGTCGTCCTCGGCTACCAGCTGGTGCGCAAAGCCGGCCTGAAGGCCAAGCTCGACCCCGAGCGTCTCGAACGTCTCGAGCACATCATCCTCAGCCATCAGGGCGAACCCGAGTGGGGAGCCGCCATCTACGCCGCCAGCCCCGAGGCCGTGTTCGTCTCGAAAATCGACGACCTCGACGCCCGCATGGGCATGGTCCAGCGCGCCCTCCGCCAGGCCCAGGAAACCGACGAATTCTCCGAACGCCTCCCCGGCCTGAACACCTCGCTGCTCACCAAGCCGGTCCCACCGATCACCCCATCAGCTGGATGATCCGCACGATCGGCAGGAAGAGCGCGATCACGAGCGTGCCCACGACGACCGCCATCGTGACGATCAGCGCGGGCTCGATCAGGGTGAGCAGCGTCGTCAGTGCCGCATCGACCTCGTCGTCGTAGATCTCGGCCACGCGGCTGAGCATCTCCGGCAGCGCCCCGGACTCCTCCCCCACCTCGATCATGTCGGCCGGCATGCCGCGGAAAACCGGGATGGCCCGCAGCGGGCCCGCCAGGCCGTCGCCCGACTTCACCCGGGCCATCACACCCGCGAGCGCCCGCGCCACCACCACGTTGCCGGCCGTGTCACGCGCCAACGCCAGCGCCGGCAGCAAGGCGACTCCACTCTCCAGGGAAGCGCCGAGGGTCCGCGCAAACCCCGCCACGGCGATCCGGCGCACCAGGGGCCCGATCACCGGGGCCCGTAGCACGAGCTGGTCCCGCCAGCGCCGACCCCGCGCGGTCCCGGCGAGCCATCGGGCCAACACCACAAACCCGGCAAGACCCGCCACACCGAAAAGCACGTGGGTGCGCACGAAGAGCGCCGTGGAGATCACCGCCTGCGTGAGCGCCGGCAGCGGTTGTCCGCGGAGCTGGGTGGCGAAGATCTCCTGAAATCGCGGGACGACGAACAGCAGCAGACCGGTCACGATCACCGCCGCGACCAGCATCACGAGGCTCGGGTACGCCGTGGCGGAACGCAGGCGGCGCCGGAGCCGTTGCGCCTTGTCGCGTCCCGCCGCCACCCGCGCCAGCACCGGGGCGAGCGCGCCCCCCGCCTCGCCCGCCCGAACCATGCCGACTTCCATCGCGGAGAAAACCCCGGGCTCTTGCACCATCTGCTCCGAAAGACGCTTCCCCGCCCGCACCGCCGCCGCGAGCCGCTCGATCGTCGTCTTCAAACCAGACGACGGTGCCTGCCGGACCAGCGTCTCCAGCGCCCGGAGCAACGGCACGCCCGCCCGCACCAAGACTGCGAGCTGCCGGAGGAATTGGCCGACCTGCACCGACGAGGGCCGGTCCGCCTGCCAACGCAGGACCCGGCACGCCTTGGCGGCCGGGACAGGCGGGAGCGGCAATGGGGCGGGAGCGGAACGGAGTGGGTGCACACCGGGTATAACGAAAAAAGATCGTCAAATCTTTCACCCAATCGCACGGAGGGAGAAAATACTCGCCGGAATTGGCTTCCGTCAGTCCGGCGGGAAAGTAGCGTCGCCCGGTCGCATGAAGCTCTCGATCGTCATCCCTTGCTACAACGAGGCCAAGACCATCCGCGCCATCGTCGAGCGCGTTCGCGCCGCCCCGGTCCAGGACAAGGAGATCATCATCGTCGACGACTGTTCGCGCGACGGCACCCGCGACCTGCTCCGCACCCAGATCATGCCGCTGGTGGACAAGATCATCTTCCATGAGGTCAACCAGGGGAAGGGCGCCGCGCTGCGCACCGGCATCGCCGCCGCGACGGGCGACGTGGTCATCATCCAGGACGCCGACCTCGAGTACGATCCGAACGAGTACCCGCGCCTCCTCAAGCCCATCGCCGACGGCAAGGCCGACGTCGTCTTCGGCTCCCGCTTCATGGGCGCCGAGGCCCACCGCGTGGTCTACTTCTGGCACATGGTCGGCAACAAGTTCCTGACGCTGCTCTCGAACATGTGCACGAACATCAACCTCACGGACATGGAGACCTGCTACAAAATGTTCCGCCGCGAGGTCATCCAGAAGATCACGATCGAGGAGGACCGCTTCGGCTTCGAGCCCGAGATCACGGCCAAGGTCGCCCGCCTCGGCGTGCCCATCTACGAGGTCGGCATCAGCTACTACG
Source organism: uncultured Opitutia bacterium (assembly GCA_903925425.1). Lineage (GTDB taxonomy): Bacteria > Verrucomicrobiota > Verrucomicrobiia > Opitutales > Opitutaceae > CAIYFD01. The sequence continues at coordinate 5,057 of CAIYFD010000262.1, forward strand.
GCCGCACCTACGAGGAGGGCAAAAAGATCGGCTGGCGCGACGGCTTCCGCGCCCTCTACGCCATCCTGAAGTACAATCTGTTCCGCTGATCCAGCCCGGGAGCGGGGCTCGCCCACCAGGAGCATCGCCCCCAAGCTGATCCCGCCCGAGGCTCAGCGCGCCGACTTCGACTTCTGGACCGTGCATTCGAGGAGTCCTTCGCCAGCGGCAAAATGAGTCCGCGCCACATTCGTGAAACCGGGTTCGTAACCACCGCCAAGGTTTGGAGTTTACCGGCGGGAACGATCTTATTGGATTCAGGGATGCGAATTCACCCGGCACACTCCCCGGGCCCCGATGACGCCACCTTCCACTAACACCAGGCCTTTGCCATCGGGTGGACGCGCCGGACCGGCCGCACTCTGGGCGGTGGTCGGACTGCTGGCGCTCTACTGGGTGATGGCGGTGTCGGTCTCGCCCCGCATGGGTGTCACGGCCGACGAGCCCGGGCACCTCACGGCGGGTTACAGTTACTGGCAGGAGAACGACTACCGCCTCAGCCCCGAGGCCGGCAACCTGCCCATGCGGGTCGCCGCCCTGCCCCTGCTCGCGCTGGGACTCCATTTTCCGCCGGCGAACACCGCGGACTGGCGGGCAACGAACATCGTGCCGCTCGGCTCGAGCTTTTTCTTCGACCTCGGGAATCCGCTCGGGCGCATGCTCCTCGCCGGCCGCGCCCTGATCGCCCTGTTCGGGGTTCTGACCATCTGGCTGATCTGGCGCTGGGCCCGCGGGCTCTTTGGCGCCGCGGCCGGCTGGTTCGCCCTGGTCATGGCCGTGTTTTGTCCCGCGCTGCTCGCCCACGGCGGCGTTATCACCTCCGACATGGCCCTCACGGCATGCCTGCTCGCCGCGGTCACGACGTTCTGGCGGTTGATCCACGTGGTGACTTGGGGCCGGCTCGCCATCGCCACCATCGCCTGCGGCGCCGTCCTGCTCGCCAAGATGTCGGGCGCCCTGGCCGCGCCCATGCTGGTCATATTGTTGTTCGTGCGCTGGCTGCACCCCGCGCCGCTCGTGCTGCGCCTCGGCGGCACTCCGCGTTGGCTGCGCTCCCGGGCCCGCCGCGTCGTGGCCACGCTCGGGCTGGCGGTCGCGGTCGCCGCCGGGAGCCTGGTCCTGCTCTGGGGCGGATTCGGCTTTCGCTACCAAGCCTTCAACGGAAACGCCACCGCCGCTGATCACTTCACCCCCAACTGGCCCCAGATCCTCGGCGAGGCACCGCTGGCCCCGGCGAACAGGCCCGGCACGCCGGCGCCGAGTCTGGGACAATCCGGCATGACCCGTTTGATCGGCGGCCTGCGGGAACGTCATCTGCTCCCCGAGGCCTATCTCTACGGCTTGGCGAACATGTACCAATACTCGCGCGCCCGGAACGGTTTTCTCAACGGCGAGGTCCGCGCGGAGGGCTGGCCCGAATTTTTCCCCCTGGCCTTCCTCCTCAAGAGCACGGTGCCCACCGTGATATTCGCCGCCGCCGGCTTCATCCTACTCGGCGCCGCACGGGGCCGCGACGGCCGCACCCGCCGCTGGCGGCTGCACCGGGCCTCCCCGTTGCTCGTGCTGTTTGCCGTCTATTGGACCGTGGCCCTGCAGACCACGTTGAATATCGGACACCGGCACATCCTGCCGATTTATCCGGTCGTGTATGTCGCCTGCGGAGTGACGATGGCCTGGCTGGTCGCGGGCCCGGCCCGCCGCTGGGGACGCATCGCCGCCGGCCTCGCGGTGTTCGCGCATGCCGCGGACTCGCTCGTCGCCCGGCCTTTTTATGTCTCGTACTTCAGCCCCGCCGCCGGCGGGCCCGACCGCGGCTGGCAGCACCTGGTGGACAGTTCTTTCGACTGGGGCCAGGGCCTGCCCGATCTCGCCGACTGGCTCGCGCAACGGCACCTGCCGGACGCCCGCACCCCGGTATTCCTCACCTATTTCGGCGCCGACTCCCCCCGGGCCCGCGCCCTGCCCGTCATCCGGTTCGGCGACGCGATGAACGACAGCGGCGTGCGCGAGTTCCCGGCTTGGCCGCGCGGCGGCTGGTACGTCATCGCCGCCACGCATTTCCACCGGGTCTATCTGCATTTGAGCGGCCCGTGGACCGAGGAGCGCGAGCAGCGGTATCGCGCGCTTGAAGCCAGCCTGCGGCTCCCGGCCGGGCCCGTCGCCGGATCCACCGACAACGCCGCGGAGATCCGCGTGTTGAACGACACCAAGGAATTCGAGGGGCTGATGTTCGCCCGCCTTTGCCACTACCTCAGCCAGAGCGAACCCGCCGACGTCATCGGTGGCTCGCTCCTCGCCTTCCGGTTGACCGACGCCGAGATTACCTACGTCCTGAACGCACCCTTCGCCGCCTTCCATCCGGCCGGCCCCAACCGTCCCGCCCCGCCATGAGCGCCCCGCCGTCCCGCCTTTTTTCCGGCCGCCGACAGGCCGTGGGCTGGGCCACCCTGTTGCTGTCGCTCTATTGGATCCTGGCCGTGTCGGCATCACCGCGCGTGGGCGTGACGGCCGACGAGATCCTGCATCTCACCGCGGGCTACAGCTACTGGGAGCAGAACGACTACCGGCTGCAGCCGGAGAACGGCACGCTCGCCATGCGCGCCGCCGCCCTGCCTTTGCTCGCGATGGACCTGAAGTTCCCGTCGCTCGACTCGGAGAATTGGAAACATTCCTTCGTGCCCGACATCGGCCGCGAGTTTTTCTACGGGCTCGGCAATCCCCTCGACCAGATGATGCTGGCCGGCCGGGCCATGATCGCGCTCTTCGGCGTGCTCACGCTCTGGCTCGTCTGGCGCTGGTCGCGCCGGCTCTTCGGCGAGACCGCCGGGCTCGTGAGCCTCGCCCTCGCCGCGTTCTGCCCTGCCCTGCTCGCGCACGGCGGACTGGTGACGTCCGACATGGCGCTGACCGCGTGCCTGCTCGCCGCGGTCACCGCCTTCTGGCGCGTGATCCATGTTGTCACGTGGGGCCGCATCGCCGCCACGGTACTCGCCGGCGGCGCCGTGCTGCTGGCCAAGATGTCCGGCGTGCTCGTGGCCCCGATGCTGGCCGGCCTCCTCGTGCTCCGCTGGCTGCGGCCAGCCCCGCTGGTCGTCCAGCTCGGCGGCCCGACGCGCTGGGTTCGCTCCAAGTCCCGCACCATCGTCGCCACGCTGGCACTCACGGCCGGACTCTGCGCCGGCAGCATCATCCTGCTCTGGGCCGGCTACGGTTTTCGTTTCGAGGGCTTCAACCGCGCGCGCTCCGAGGCCACGTCATATTTCTTCAGCTGGCCGCAGCTCCTCGACGAGGAAGCGGTGCCGGACAACGTCGAGCAACTCGGCGCCAAGAGCCATCTGATGGATCCGCCGAACGCGCTCCATCCGTCGGCCATGAC
>CAIYFD010000263.1 GCA_903925425.1 uncultured Opitutia bacterium
CAGTCGTGGGCGCCGTCGGTCGTGTGGCTGTCGACCTTGAAGCCGTGCTCCTTGAGGACCTTGAGCATGGCATCATTGCCCGGCATGGCGATCGGGTCGTTCTTCCCGATGGCGGTCCAGAAAAGCTTTAGCCCCTTTTTCAGCGCCGGGTTGTCGAGGGCCGCGGCGTTCGCCTTGATCATCGGGTCCCCCGGGCCATTAAACAGGCCGGAGCTGAACACGCCGATGGCGGAGAACAGGTCGAGGTGCGGCAGGCTGATGCTGAGGGTTTGCGCCCCGCCCATCGAGAGACCGGCAATCGCCCGGTTGGCGCGGTTGGCGGTCACGCGGTAGTTCTTCTCCACGTAGGGCACGATGTCCTTGAGGAAGTCATCGCCGAAGGCGTCCTTGCCCATTTGGGCCGCGTCGAAGGTCGAGCCGAGGTGGCCGTCCGGCATCACCACGATCATCGGCACGGCTTTCTTTGCAGCGATCAGGTTATCGAAGATGAAGTTGGCGTTGCCCACCGTGACCCAGGCGCCGTCGCTGCCGCCGGCACCGTGCAGGAGGTAGAACACCGGCAGCTTGCCCGTGCCCACGTTGTAGCCCGGGGGCGTGTAGACCGTCATCCGGCGCGTGCGGCCGAGCGTGGTCGAGTAATACCAGACCTGGCTCACCGTGCCGTGCGGGACGTTCTTGATGTCCATGAAATCCGTCCCGGGCACCCGCAGGATGCTTTCCACACCGCTGAGATCCTCGGCCGCATCCGGATTGCGCAGGTCCACCGTGGACACGCCATCCACCAGGAACGTGTAACGGAAGAGGCCGGGGTTGAGCGGCCCCACGGTCACGGTCCAGTTGCCCTGGCCGTCATTCTTGAACTCAGGCCCGAGGTTGACGAACTCGATGGTGCCGCCGCTCAGGTTGAAATCGGGCGACGTCAGCTGGACCTTGCGGGCACTCGGGGCCGTCAGGTTGAAGGTGACCCTGCGGTCGGCCAAAACGATGGGGGACGACGCGCCGGCGCCGAACATCGAGGCACCGCTGTCGCGGGCGACATCAGCCGGAGCGGCCGCGGCGGCGGCCCGGGCGGAAACGCCCGACAGAGCCAAGCCACAGAGGATCAACGCGAGTTTACGAAACAGGGATACTGGGGAATGCATATGAGTGGGGGGTGGGACCAAAAAGCAAAGACCCGCACCGTTGGTGCTCCCACGGGTGGCGCCAAGGGAAATTTCCTCCGGCCCTTCCCCGACCGAGTCCATCCCTGCCCGCTTTTGCTTGGCGCGGGCGGCATTGCCGGGAGACTCCCCGCATGGCGCCCGATCCCCAGTCCGTCATCCTGACCCCCGGCCAACGCCGGCTGGTGGGGTTTGCCGTCGCCTGCGTCGCGTTCCTCGCCATCGCAGCGGGTCTGATCGCGGCCTTGATCGGGTTGGGCCGGCTGATCGGCTTTTTTTCCGGCGTGCTCTGGCCGCTGGCCGCGGCCGGCGTGCTCGCGATCGTGCTCCGCCCCTTCGTGGACCTGATCCTGCAGCACACGCGGCTCAGCCGCCTGACGGCGGTCATCCTGCTTTACGTGGTGTTCCTGTTGCTGACCGGGGCGGTCCTGACCCAGCTGCTGCCGCCGCTCATCGACCAGATCCTTGGCTTCATTACGTATCTGCCGGAGTTCGCCCGGGGCACGCGGGACTACCTCGTGCAACAGATTCCCGGCTGGAAAAGTTTTTATCAAAACCAGATGGCGAATCCCACGGTGCGGCGCATCGCGGAACACCTGCTGCAGGAGGCGCAAGCCTTCACCTCGAACGTCGTCCCGAGCCTCCGCACCGCCGGCGGCGGCCTGCTGGGAACCTTCGCCGTCATCGCCCACCTCGCCGTGGTGCCGGTCTATCTTTTCTTCTTCCTGCTCTCCCCCGGCGGGGCCACCGCGAAACTGGCGGATCACCTGCCCTTTCTGAGTCCCGGCCTGCGGGACGACGTCGTTTTCCTCGTCCGCGAGTTTGTCGCGATCGTGGAGTCGTTCTTCCGCGGCCAGCTGATCATCGGGCTGGTCATGGGGGTGCTGCTCGCGCTTGGCTTCTCGCTCGTCGGGTTGAAGTTCGGGCTCTTCATCGGGCTCGCGTTGGGCGTGCTCAACATCGTGCCGTACCTCGGCACCATCCTGGGGCTCGTCGCGGCCGCGCCGCTGGCTTTTTTCCAGCCGGACGGCGGCTGGAAGCTCGTTGGCCTCGTGCTGCTCGTGAAGATCATCGTCCAATCGTTCGAGGGCTGGGTGCTCACCCCGAAGATCATGGGCGACCGCACGGGGCTCCACCCGGTGGCGATCATGGTCGCGATTTTCTTCTGGGGTACCGCGTTTGGCGGCATCCTCGGCATGCTGCTGGCGATCCCGCTGACCGCGTTCTTTGTCACGGCGTGGCGCCTGGCGCGGCACAAGTACTTCGAGCCCGTCCGCGACCCACGCCCATGACCCGGACGCCGCCGCCGGAGGAATGCGCCAACTGCGGCGCGGCCATCCCGCGCAAAGCCCGGGCCTGTCCGGGCTGCGGGGCCGACGAACGCACCGGCTGGCGCGAAGACTCAATCTACGACGGCCTCGACCTCCCGGACGAAGCCGACGACGAGCCGCCGCAGAAACCCGTCCGCCGTGGTGTCGCGTGGTATTGGATTGCCGTGGGGCTGGCGCTGGCGGCGCTGCTGGTCCTCGGCGCGCTCGGGATCCGATAATTCGGAGAACGCTCAACGCTCAACATTCAACGCTGAACGCTCAAGGGTTCGGAAACCCGGGTGAGTACGACCTGAGCGTTAAGCGTTGAGCGTTGAACGTTGGCTCGAGCTCCCCTTCCGTCGACCCACGCATGGCGTGGGACATACAGTACAAGAAGGGCGTCTGGCTGCCCCAGATCGCGTGGTGGTTGGACGGCCAGACCCGGGCGCCGCGCTCGTTTATCACGCACGCCCATTCGGACCACATTGCCCGCCATGCCGAGGTCGTCTGCACGCCGAGCACGGCCCGCATCCTGCACGCCCGTCTGCCGGGCAAACGCCAGGAGACCCTCCTCGACTTCGGCGAGACCCGGGAGCTCGAGTTCGGCCTGAAGGCCACGCTCCTCCCCGCCGGCCATGTGCTCGGCTCGAGCATGGTCCGGCTTGAATCCGAGCACGGCACCCTGCTCTACACGGGCGACTTCAAACTCCGTCCCGGCCAGGCGGCCGAGGTCTGTGTCCCCTCGCCGGCCGACGTGCTGGTCATGGAGACGACCTTCGGCCTGCCCAAGTACGTCTTCCCGCCGGATGCCGAGGTGATCGCGGAGCTGATCGCGTTCTGCCACCAGGCACTCGCGGACGGACGCACCCCGGTGCTGTTCTGCTACAGCCTCGGCAAAACCCAGGAGGTGCTCCGCGCGCTCGCCCCGTCGGGGATCCCCGTGATGCTGGACGAGCAGGCCCACTACCTCACCGGGATCTACGGCCAGCTCGGGATGAGCTTCCCCGAGTACCGGAAATTCGACGCCCGCGCGCTCGGCGGGCACATCGTGATCTGCCCGCCGCACAACCCCGCCCTGCTGCAACGCATCCCGGCGGCCCGCACCGCGGTCGTGACCGGCTGGGCCATCGATCCCAGCGCCCGCTTCCGGAACCGCACCGACGCCGCCTTCCCGCTCTCGGACCACGCCGACTTTCCCGACCTGCTCCGGCTCGTCGAGCTGGTGCGCCCAAAACGCATCCTCACCCTGCACGGCTACGCCCGCGAATTCGCCGCCACCCTCCGGTCGCGCGGCTGGGACGCCATGGCCGTCGGCCGGGACAACCAGCTCGATCTGGGCCTGGGCAAATGAACCTGGGAGTCTTTAACCACGGAACGGGATCCCGATCCTTCACCCCGTTTTCCACCGCAGGTAACGGAGGAAACGCAGATCCGATTCTGAGTTCTTCGGTCTCTTCGTTTCCTTCTGTAAAACTCCGGTGGTTTGCATCTGTGTCATCCGAGAAATCGTTGGTTAAAAAATCCGGGGTTTGGTTGCGCCTCTGCGAGATAAGCCGCAACCAAACCGGAATAGCCGGGTCTGGAAGCCCCTCTCTCCTCCCGATGCCCTGCCCCGCCCCATTCCTCCCTTCAAACGTGCAATCCGCCGGACTGCCCGCTAATCGACTTCGCGCATGAAGCCTTGGTGGCTGATCATGACCCTCGTCTTCGCCTCCCCGCTCGCCGCGCAGGCCCCGCTCGCGCTCAAGCCGGGCGAGGGCCTGATCTACCGCGTCACTTACGGCGGCATCACCGCCGGCGAGATCAAGATGGAGGCCCGCGAGGCCGTCGTGGACGGCAAACCCCGCCTGGTCATCACGACCACCACCGCGACCAAGGGCCTGGCCCGCGCGCTCCTGAAATTCGACGCCAAGGCCGAATCCTTCTTCGAACCCGCCACCGGCCGCATCCAGAACCTCACGGAACGCAGCGACCAGCGTGGGGAGATCAAGGAGCACGCCGTCACCTTCGACTACGGGAATGCCGTCGCCCGCTACACCACACCCAAGGCCGCGGCCCGCGACCTGCCCATGCCCGCCGGCAGTCCCGTTGACCTCATCACCTGCCTGCTCGCCACGCGGAACTGGACGCTGAAGCCCGGGGAAAAGCAGGATACCCTAGTCCTCTGGGACGACGATTTCTACGAGCTCACGGTCCACGCCGAGCAACTGGAGGAAATCCGCACTCCGCTGGGGAAGTTCAAGACCCTCCTGCTTAGTCCCAAGATGGAGCGGACACCGCCGAAGGGAACCTTCAAGCGCGGCAACACCGTGCGGGTGTGGATCTCGCAGGACGACGCCCGCCACCTGCCCGTGCAGTTCGAGTTGGAGTTCCGCTTTGGCGCCGGCATCGCCACGCTGGTGGAGTATACGGCTCCGACGGCGGCGACGAAGTAGGCTTCCGGCGGTAGGGCGGTCACTCCGTGACCGCCGCGATGAGATATCGAAACGGCGGCGACGGAGTCGCGCGCCCTACCGCGCTTCGCCCCCCGAGCGCAGCACCACCACGCCCTCCACCTCGGTGACCTTTTCCCAGCGCCACGGAAATTGTTCGCGCAACGTGGCGTCGCCCTCGAACGGGTGCACCATCGCGTAGATGCTCCGCCCCGAGCCGGTCAGCATGCGCCGGAGCGCGGCGACATCCTCCGTGGAAATCAGGTCCCAGCGCAGGATCGGCAGGTCCGAATAGAAATAGAGCGTGCCGCTCAGGTGCATCGCCGCCACGGCCGAGCCCTGGGGCAGATTGGCCCGTGCCCACTCCCCCGCCGCGGCATACGGCTCCTGGAACGACTTCATCAGCAGCACATGCTGCTTCCGCGACCACCGCACCGCCGGCACCAGGCAGATCGCGACCACGAGCAACGCGACGATCCATGCCGGCTGCCCGCCTCCACCCCGGATCTGGCGGCGTTCGAGAAATCCCCGCAGTCCACCCAGCGCCAACGCCAGCAACACCGGGAAAACCGGCAGCACAAAGCGCAGGTACCACCACACCTCCTTCGTCACGTTGTAGTACGAATAGAAAAGCAGCAGACCGCCTGCCATCGCCGCCAGCGCCACCCCTTCGCGAGCCCGGGTTTTCCACGGCCACCAGGGTGCCAGCAGGACCGCCGCCAGGCCCAGCGGCAGCACATACGGGAACGTCACCGCATAGTTGCGCCAGGACGGTCCGGCATTCTCCCAGGCGAACGAGTCGCCGAACGCACCGTAGCCGGTGCGCAACATCCCGCCGTAGAGCACAACCCCCGTAAACGCCTGCCACGCGGCCCCGGGAATCGCTCCGAGACATGCCCAGCCGACCGGCCGGAATCCGCCGAGCAGCAGCGCAAAGGCCGGCGCCAGCACGGCCGTCGTCGGCCGGATCACCACCGCCACGGAGAAAGCCATCCCGGCGATGATCGCCCAGCCGACGGAGCCGCGCGCCCGCAGCGCCCCGAGGATCGCGAGCGCCACCCAGGCAGTCGTCGGCACGTCGCTCATGGGGATGAACGAGACGAAGAGAAACAGCGGCGACACCGCGATCGCCGTCGCACCGGCGATCGCCAGCGGCCGTCCGACACCCAGCTCCTGGAGGATCAGAAACGTCAACAGCACCGTGGCGACCGATGCCAGCACGGCAACCGCCAGCGGACCCCACTGCCACCCAAGCAACAGCGCTCCGGCCGCATAATGGAGCGACAGGCCCGTCGGATAGGTCGGAGTCAGGCCCGGCGAAGCGCCCTCGGGTGTGAAACCGTGCGGGGTATAGACCCAGGGATTCGAGGCGTTGAAGCCCTCGATCGTGCGGAGCGGCGTGCTCATCTTTCCTGCGGCCAGCAACCGTGCGCCGTTGAAATAGACCGAGGAGTCAGAGCCGGCCGGCACGGACGCGAAATGCGCCGCGAGAAAAACGGCGTAGGCGGCGAGCAGGATCCATGAGGCGGTCCGGAACATGGCAACGGGTCCGGCACGGTGGGTGTGCGGGCAGACCCCGGCAACGCGGAACGGATGCGCGGCCGGAAACGCTCAACGCTCAACGTTCAACGCTGAACGCTCACGTGAGTTCCGAACCATACCTGAACGTTGAGAGTTGAGCGTTAAACCTTGAGCGTTGCCCGGAGAACGATCGCGGCCAGCCCTCCCCTCAGTTCGCCGCCACGATCTGGCGGAGCACATACGGCAGGATCCCGCCGTGCTGGTAGTAATCGATCTCGATCGGGGTATCGATGCGGCAGCGGACCTCGACGTTCTCCACCGCGCCGCCGTGGCGGGTGATGCGGAGGGTGAGGTCCTGCTGCGGCTTGATGTCCGCGGTCAGGCCCACGACGTCGTAGGTCTCGGAACCGTCGAGCTTCAGCGTCTGAGCGGTCGTGCCTTCCTTGAACTGAAGCGGGAGCACGCCCATGCCGACGAGGTTGCTGCGATGGATGCGCTCGAAGCTCTGCGCCACGACCACCTTGACGCCGAGCAGGTTGGTGCCCTTGGCGGCCCAGTCGCGCGACGAGCCGGTGCCGTATTCCTGGCCGGCGAGCACGATGAGCGGGGTGCCGTTCTTCTGGTGGGCCATGGCCGCGTCGTAGATCGAGACCTCGGTGCCGTCGGGTGCGAGGGTGTTGCCGCCCTCCTTGCCGCCGAGCATGAGGTTCTTGATCCGGACGTTCGCGAACGTGCCGCGGGTCATGATGCGGTCGTTGCCGCGGCGGGAACCGTAGGAGTTGAAGTCCTCGAACGTGACCCCGTGCTCGAGGAGGAACTTGCCGGCGGGCGAGCTCTTCTTGATGGCACCGGCGGGCGAGATGTGGTCGGTCGTGACGGAGTCGCCGAAGATGCCGAGGGCGCGGGCGCCGGTGATCGGCTTGATCGTGCCGGGCGTCATCGTGAAGTTCGTGAAGAACGGCGGCTCCTGGATGTAGGTGGATTTCGCGTCGAACTCGTAGACGTTGCCGACGGACGACGGGATCTCGTTCCACTTCGGATTCTGGGCGGCGAAGTCGGTGTACAGCCGGCGGAAGACCTCGGGCTTGAGGGCGGCCTGCATCTGCTCACGGACCTCCTGCAGCGACGGCCAGATGTCCTTGAGGAACACCGGGCGGCCGTCGGAGCCGTTGCCGATCGGCTCCTTGGAGAGATCGATGTCGACGCGGCCGGCGAGCGCGAAAGCCACGACCAGCGGGGGTGACATCAGGAAGTTGGCCTTGATGTTCTGGTGGACGCGGGCCTCAAAGTTGCGGTTGCCCGAGAGGACGGAGGCGGCGACGAGGTCGTTCTTCACGATGGCATCCTCGATCGGCGCGGAGAGCGGACCGGAGTTGCCGATGCAGGTGGTGCAGCCGTAGCCGACGGTCTGGAACCCGAGCTGGTCCAAGTACGGCGAGAGGCCGGTCTTGTTAAGATAGTCGGTGACCACGCGGGAGCCGGGGGCGAGCGAGCTTTTGACGACGGGGTTGAGCTTGAGGCCCTTCTCGACGGCCTTCTTGGCGAGCAGTCCGGCCGCGAGCATGACGCTCGGGTTAGAGGTATTGGTGCAGCTCGTGATGGCGGCGATGAGGACCGAGCCGTGGCCGATCGTGCCCGTGCCGGCGCCGGCGAGGCTGACCTCGGCCTTCACGGTGGCGAAATCCTCGGCCTTCTTGCCAAAGCCATTTTCGGTGACGGGCTTTGAGAAGGCGGTCGTGAACTCCTGCTTCATGTTCTGGAGCTCGATGCGGTCCTGCGGGCGCTTCGGGCCGGCGACGCTCGGGACGACGCTGCCGAGGTCGAGTTCGAGGTCGGTCGAGTAATCGATGCTGCCCTGCTGCGGGATGCCCCAGAGGTTCTGGGCCTTGTAATAGGCCTCGTAGAGCGCGACGTGCTTCTCGTCGCGGCCGGTGGCGCGGAGGTAGTTCGAGCACTCGGCGTCAATCGGGAAGAAACCCATGGTCGCACCGTACTCGGGCGCCATGTTGGCGATGGTGGCGCGGTCGACCACGGGCAGCGCGGCGGCGCCGGGGCCGTAGAACTCGACGAACTTGCCGACGACCTTCGCCTTGCGGAGCTGTTGCGTGAGCGTGAGGGCGAGATCGGTGGCGGTCACACCCTCGCGGAGCGCACCGGTGAGGTATACGCCGACGACGTCGGGCGTGAGGAAATAAACGGGCTGGCCGAGCATGCCGGCCTCGGCCTCGATGCCGCCGACGCCCCAGCCCACGATGCCGATGCCGTTGATCATCGTGGTGTGCGAATCGGTGCCGACGAGGGTGTCGGGGTAATAGACGTTACCCGCGTTGAGCACGCCCTTCGCGAGGTACTCGAGATTGACCTGGTGGACGATGCCGATGCCCGGGGGCACGACCTTGAAGGTGTCGAAGGCCTGCATGCCCCACTTCAGGAACTGGTAGCGCTCGCGGTTGCGGGAAAACTCGAGCTCGAGGTTCTTGGCGAGCGCCTCGGCATTGCCGGCGAAATCAACCTGCACGGAGTGGTCGACCACGAGGTCGACGGGCACGAGCGGCTCGATGATCTTGGGATTCTTTCCGAGCTTGGTGACCGCCGAGCGCATCGCGGCGAGATCGACCAGCAGCGGCACGCCCGTGAAATCCTGCAGCACGATGCGGGCGACGACGAACGGGATTTCCTCCGTCCGGGCCTCCTTGGCCTTCCACGAAGCGAGCGCACGCACGGCGGGCTCGGCCACGCGTTTCCCGTCGCAATTGCGCAGGAGCGACTCGAGCACGAGGCGGATCGAGACCGGCAGCCGGCCGACATTAAAGCCGGCCTGCGCGAGCGCGGGGATCGAGTAGAACTGGTGGGAGGAGCCGTTGGCGGAGAACGCCTGCAGCGTGTTGAACGGGTTCGGGAGGGACA
>CAIYFD010000264.1 GCA_903925425.1 uncultured Opitutia bacterium
ATAATTGCAAAGTGATACCACATCGCTAATAAATGTGTGCCGAATGCTTTACCAAATATATTAGCCATACCGACTGCGCTACCTGCACGAGCGCTATGCCACGCTTTATCATGTCCGACCCTAGGATCGTGAGCCTGATCGACACGCACTGCCATCTGGAGTCCTACCTGAAGCAGGGCGTTTTGCCGGCGGTGCTGGAGCGCGCCAAGGCCTCAGGTGTTGGCGCGATGATCACGGTCGGGACGGCGCCGGATGACTGGACGGTTTACCGTGATCTCGCGGCGGCGCATCCGGGCGTGGTGTATTTCTCCGCCGGACTGCATCCGTGCAGCGTCGATGCGAACTGGTCGGCGGCGCTGGCCGGGCTCGAGGCGTTCTGGGCGGGCGGTGCCGCGCCCCGGCCGGTTGCACTGGGTGAGTGCGGGCTCGATCGTTTTCATCTGCCGAAGGATCCCGCGGAGGCGGAGGTCGTCATCGGCTGGCAGAAGCAGGCTTTTGCGCAGCAGCTCGGTCTGGCCCGCAAGCTGGGATGCCCGGTGATTGTGCATTCACGAGGGGCGTTCCGCGAGACGGTGGAGCTGATCGACGCGAGCGGGGTGGATTGGGCCAAGGTGGTGTTTCACTGCTTCGTCGAGAGCGCGGCGGAAGTCGCGGAGCTGGTCCGTCGCGGCGGCTACGCCTCGTTCACCGGTATCCTGACCTATAAGACCGCGCAGAACGTTCGCGATTCCGCGGCGGCGCAGGGGTTGGCGCGACTCATGGTCGAGACCGACGCCCCTTGGCTCACGCCGATGCCGCATCGTGGCAAACCGAACGAGCCGGCTTTCGTGAGCCACACGGCGGAGTTCGCTGCCAAGGAAGTCTTCCGCGTGCCCTTCGCCGAGCTGGCGGCGGTCACGACCGCGAACGCGCGGAAGTTTTTCGGGATCTAATCAGTTTTTGCCACAGACACACAGAGCCCAAGCCTCGTTGCTTTTGGATTGGGGATCCGGAACCCCAAATCCGGTTTTATCCGGTAATCCGCTGCAAAAAAAACGAGGCTTGGGCTCTGTGAGCTCTGTGCCTCTGTGGCAAACCCGACTTACGCCTCGTCGAACTTGCGGGCGAAGAGCGCCTCGATCTCGGTCAGCATGGCCTCGGCGTCGGAGCCGGTGGCGATGAACTTCACCTTCGAGTCGCGTCCTGCGGCCAGCATCATCAGGCCCATGATGCTTTTGCCGTTTACCTGCTCCTCATCCTTTTCCACCAGCACCTCGGCTTTGAACTTGTTGGTGATGCGGACAATCATCGCGGCCGGGCGGGCGTGAATGCCCATCTTGTTCTGCACCACCAGCTCCTTGATGGCTGGTTGTGTGGCAGGTGTGGCGGCGAATTTTTCCATGAAGGAAGCGATTGACCGGTCAAAATCCGGACCCACCCCCCGGCTTGCAACCCAAAAACCAGTCGGCACCATGCGCCTGTAATGTCGAATCTGGCGATCATCGTCCCCTGCCGGCTCGAGTCCACCCGCTTCCCGCGCAAGCTCTTGCATAACATCAAGGGCCGGCCGTTGGTGCTCTGGGTGGCGGAGCGCATCCGTCATGAAGTGCCGGAAATCCCGCTCTGGTTCGCGGTCGACGACGAGCTACTGGGGGCTCCGCTCCGGTCAGCTGGCTTCCAGGTAATCGCGACCAGTCCCGCCCATCAGAGCGGCACGGACCGGCTGGCGGAGGCCAACCGCACGGTGAAGGCCGATCGCGTGATCAATGTGCAGGCCGACGAGCCGCTCGTGTCGGCCGGGCAGATCCGTGCGCTCGCGACGCTGATCGCGGGCACCGTGCCGATGGCGACGCTCGCCACGCCGTTCCGGCGCATTGTCGATTTCTACAACGCGAATCAGGTGAAGGTCGTGCTGCGCCGCGACGGCCGGGCGCTCTATTTCTCGCGCTCGCGGCTGCCGTTCTCTCGTGACCTCGGCCTGACGATTGACGACGCGTGGCTCGCGGCGAATCCCTGCTACAAGCACCTCGGCCTCTACGCCTATCACGCGTCCCTGCTCGATCAGTTCGCGTCGCTGCCCCTGGGCCGGCTTGAGCAGATCGAGAAGCTTGAGCAGCTGCGCGTGCTGGAGAACGGCCACGATATCCTTGTCGGACTCACCGAGGACCCGACGATCGGCGTGGACACGCCCGAGGACGCGAAGAAGTTCGAGGCGTGGCTGGGATAGAGAACGAACAATCCCGGTAGGGCGCGTCACTCCGTGACCGCCGCGATCGTTTTTGTCCGGCGGCGAGCGGAGTCGCCGCCCTACCGACGGAAAGATCGTAGCCAACCCTACGGACCCCGCAGGCCGTCTTGGGCAGGCTGGTAGTTGGGATCAATCCTGAGGGCTTCGCGGAACTGGGTGGTCGCCCGCGTCGCGTCGCCGAGCAGACGAAAGGTTCTTCCGAGTTGGGTATGAAACCTAACGGCATCGGACGGGCTGGGGTTCAGACGCAGGAGCGCCTCATAATGGGGCACGGCATCCGCCGGCCGTCCGGACAACACGAGGGCATTGCCAAGGTTGTACTCGATGTCGGCGTCGTCCGGTCGCGATTGCCACGCGGCCATCAGGTGGTCCACGGCTTCGGGCGCCCGACCGAGCATCATCAACGCGGTCCCTAAACCGCTGTGGGCGCTCGCCGAGCCTGGCTGGGCTTTCAGGGCCTCCTGATATTGCGCCACCGCCGCCGCAGGCTGCTGCATGGACACCAGGGTGCGCGCCAGATTCTCGCGGACAGCCACGCGATCAGGCCGGGTTTGCAGCGCCTTCTCGTAAGCCTCCACCGCCTCGGGCAACCGGTTCAGCTTCTCGAGGACAATTCCCAGATTGTTCCAGAGATCCCAGTAGCCCGGGTTAAGCCGCACGGCCTGCTCGCAAATGGTCAGGGCCTCCGGCAGCCGGTTCGCCTTGGTGAGCGCGGCGCCATACGATCCCAAGGCAACGGGATTCTCCGGGCGCTGGTGCGCGGTGGTCTCCCAAAGCGAGAGCTCGCTGCGATAGTCGGCGTTGCGGGCGACCGTGAGGCCGGCGAAAGCGGCGCATACGGGCAAGCTCGCCATCAGGCTGCGGCGGCCCCCCAGCCGGTAGGCGATGACCACCGCTCCCGTCAGCACCACGGCCAGGGGCAGATACATCCGGTGCTCGACCGTCATCTGCGTCTGTGCCGGGAGCAGCGAGGTCGGGGCGAGGATCGCAAAGAACCAGACCCCGGCAAAACCAAGTGCCGTCCGCCGCTGGAATCCGAGCCACGTGATCCAAGCCAGCAGGCCGATCACGAGGGCATACGGGATAACCTGCATGGCGCCCGTGATGCGTTCCGGTCCGTAGTCGAACACCAGCGGGTTTGGCCAGACTGACAGCCAAAGGTAGTGCGTCACGGCCCGGAACTGGGTCAGCGCGTGTTCCCACCATCCGATCTGGATGCCGAGCCCGATGGACCCGCCGCGGTTTCCGCCGGTGCTGGCGACGAGGGCGACGAGCAGGATCCACGTGCAGGCCAGACCGACATAAAGCCGGCGGCGCAGGCGCCACGCCTCGCGAAACGAGCCCGCCGCGAAGGTCCGGTCGTACAGGAGCACGAGCACGGGCGCGGACACCATCACTTCCTTGGTCGCCATGCCCAGCAGGCACGCGCCGACGCACCACACGGACCACGCGCGTGAGGACGGGGCTGAGGTCGAGCGGATGAAGGCGTAAAGAGTCTGCAGGTAGAGCAATCCCATCAGCGACTCGGCGCGTTGGATGACATAGGTCACCGCCTCGGTGTGCAGCGGGTGCAGCGTCCAAAGCGCCGCCACCGTCAGGGCGATCCAATGGCCCTCGGTGGACGACACGCCCGTGCGGTTGCGACGCGGGGCAGCCAGTCCCGGCTGCAAGGCCAGCGTCCGGCGCACGAGGCCGAACAGCGTCAGGCCGGCCAGCAGGTGGATCACGAGGTTCAGCGCGTGATAGCTCCAAACCTCCGTGCCACTGATGGCATAGTTGAGCGCGAGCGAAAGATTGAGCAACGGCCGCCCGCCGACCGTCATGCCGTCGGCCGTGGGCGGGGAGAGCACGTCCGTGATCCGCCCGAGGTTCCGGATCGACGGATTCTGCAGGATCGAGGCGACATCATCGAAGACCAGCGGGCCGGCGAGGCTGTTGGCGTAGACGGCGAGCGTGGCCAATGCGATGGCCGCCGCCCCGAGCCAGGTCACCCGTTGATTCAGGCCTGATGGGGTCACGGGATCCCGCGGCGACGCAGATGGCTTGAGGCGGGACATGGGCTCGGCGCCGCGGGCGCTCTCAAATGCCGCGCGCCGGGGTCTGCGGGGAGGTCTGGCCGTCGTTGGTCGGGCCGGGCCGGAGGTTTCCGCGATTGGAGCCGCCGCCCGGGCCAAAATTCTGCGGGTTGTCGCCGCGCCCGCCGCCGCCGCGGCCGCCGCGGCCACCGAAATTGTCCTGGATCAGGGCGGCGTGGTTCTGGGGAGTCAGCAAGGAGGCAAACTTTGGATCGGCCCGCATTTTGGCGAACCAGGGATCGAGTTTCATCGAGTGAATGGTCGCTTCGCAGCCCGGCTTGGCGAGCAAGGCGGTGAGTCCCGTCAAGGCCGCGTCCATGTCGCCCACCCAGGATTGGATGATGGCGAGACGCAGGCGGGCCTCGGCGGAGGCCACGGCATCCACAGAGTCGGGCATCAACTCCACCGCGCGGTTGCCGGAGTGGAGGGCGTTGTCTTTTTCGCCGAGCACGGCGAACGCGAGCCCA
This sequence comes from uncultured Opitutia bacterium, assembly GCA_903925425.1. Classification (GTDB taxonomy): domain Bacteria; phylum Verrucomicrobiota; class Verrucomicrobiia; order Opitutales; family Opitutaceae; genus CAIYFD01. Next base: position 4,770 of record CAIYFD010000264.1, read on the forward strand.
AGCCAGGAATGCAGCCGTACGTTGGTGGGCTCGCCAACGAGGCGGGCCTGCAGTTCCTCGGTGACACCGGCCAGTCGGGAACGGGCCTTGGCGCCCTCGTTGTTGGCGGCGAGCGCGGCGGCCATGTCGATGGCTTGGTGCCACGCGGGCTCCCCGTCATCGGCGAAGGCCGGCTGCTGCGCGTCGAGGGTGATGGCCTCGGGCAGCTTGCCTGTGAGGCGCAGCCATTCGGTGAGCAGCGCGATGAAGCGCGGGGCCTTGGCCTGTTCGGGCGTCAGGGCCGCGAACAGCTTGTCGCCGGGGGCCGTCGCCCCAAAGCCGCGCAGGAGGGTCACGGCCATCCGGAACGATTCCTCGGGCCGCTCGGCGAGCAGGGGGATGCTCGCGGTCAGATCCACTTGGCCGCGTCCGCCCGCCCCGCCCCGTCCGGTCAGTCCTTGGCCGGCGCGGCCGGCCCGCCCCGCGGCTCCCGGGGTGAAGAGATTGAGGATTTCGGTTCGGGTCCGGAGCGCGCCGTCAAAATTCCGGACATCGAGCTGGAGGCGCTCCAAGGCGCGAAAGTGGGTGAAACTGCCGGAGTCGAGGTCGGTGGCATTGGTCAGCTGGTTCATCGCTTCCTGCCACTGGCCTTGGCGGCGGTAAACGGTGCCGAGATAACCGGCGGGATCCGCGGAGTTGGGTTGCACCGTCTGTAGCTCCTTGAGCTTGGCGATCGCGGCCGGATAGTCGCGGAGCGCCTCGCTGAGAAAAATGCCGTCAGACCGCAGGGTGTCGGGCGAATCAGGGTCGAGATCCTTGGCGCTCTCGATCGACTCGCGGGCGAAGGTCACCCGCTCCTCGGTGGTGTCGACTCCCTGGGCGATCATCAGGCTGTGGACCACGCCGAGCAGTCCCCAGGCGGCGGCGATGTCCGGGGCGGCCGCCGTCACGGCATGAAGTTTTTTCTCCTGGGCCTTCAGCCAAGCCGGGGTCACGCGTTCGCGGCCGAAGGCGTTGAATACTTCCTGGTAGGCGCTGTAGGCGTTGAAGTTGCCGGCGGGGTTCTTGGCTTGCTGGGCTTTTTCCCGTTCGGCGGCGAAGAAAGCTTTCAAATCGTTGGTGATGGCCGTCGCCGTCGACGCCTGGGCGGTGAAGCGGTCCGAGAGATCCAGCTGCGGATAGGTTCGGCTCCATTTCGTTTCCTGGCCGCCGGTGATGAGGGACACGGTGACCTGCGCCGTGTCTTCCACGCGGGTGACGGTGCCGTACACGAAATAGCCCACGATGAGCTCCCCGGCGATGTCGGGAATGGGCTTCGGATTGTCGCGATATTGGGCGACCGAGGCGCGCGGGGTCACGGTGAAATCGGCGAGCGTGGCGAGCTTGCCGATGATGTCCTGCTGCAGCCCGTCAGCAAAAGCCGTGGCGGTGCCGGCCTTGTCGCTGAGGTCCTCGAACGGGAGAACGGCGATCCTCTTTTGGGGGTCCTCGACCGGCTTCTTGTCAAACGTAACGAATCCCGCGACGGCCAGCAGGGCGGCGACCGCGCCCCCGATCAAGAGGCGCCTGAGCCAAGGCCGGCCGGCGGGAGCCGCCGCAGACTGGGCGTGCGGATGGCCCGAGCCGGCCGGCGGGTGGGAACCGAAGGGAAAGGCCGGGCGCGTGCGGCCGGCGTCGCCCGCGGTGGGGCCGCTGAGCAAAGTCTTCAGGTTGTCGACGAAGCCTTGGTTCGGCTCGCCGCCTGGCAGCAGGGTCCAGTGGACGGCTAGGAACGAGTCGGGTACGTCGGCGAAGGACTGGTTTACTTCCGGGTCGATGCACACCGGGACGAGGAACGACTTGGTGCGCCCCATATGGTGGGTGCGGTTGTCGGCCAGGCGCCACTCGAGCCGGAAATAACCCTCAGGGCGTCTTTCCGTGGTGGCGGATATGATCGGCAGGAAGAGCGCGCACTCCTTGATTTGGCGACGGATGTTCTGGTCCCAGGCGTCACCGCCACGCAGCTCGCTGCGGTCAAACCAGACCTCGATCCCGGCCTCCCGCAGGGCCGTGGCAATCCGCTGCGCCGCGTCGACGTCGTCGGACGAGTAGCTGATGAAAACGGCGCGTGACTCGGCGGAACTCATGAAGGCTGGAACACTGTTGGCGGGAACGCCTTGGCGAAGCCACGAAAAATTGGGCGGGACACGCTTTGGGTCACATTGCCGGATGGGATCATTCGCCACTTAGACGGTGCGGAAGTCCCGGGGTCACGGCTGGCGGCCGGAATGGCGGGATTCCATGGTTTGCGGCATCGGCAAGTTCTCCAAGCCGACCACGCTCTTCCTGAAATCCATGGGCTACCGCAACGTCCGCAGCCTCAAGGGCGGCATCAACGAACGGGTCCGCAAGGGTTTGCCGACCGAGGGCGCGAAGGGCTGATCGCGGCCTCGCCCGGTAACCGTAGCGTTACTGATCGCAGCTTTCGTCGGGCTATGTCTGACGAAAATGTGGCGCTGTCAGGGAAAGTCCGCTTGAATCCCTGAGGCACCGGAGAACTCCATGACCCCCATTCCTGTTTTCCGCGCTGAACGAAATGTCCTGCTCTTGGCGTGCGTTTTGTTTTTCGGGTCGCACCGGCCAGTCCGGGCGGAGGGCACGGCGTCCTACAAGTACGAGGATTACCGCGAGTCGGGCGGCCGGGTCGCCGTGCAGACCCAAGGCGTCTTGCTCGAGGACACCCTGGGGTCCGATTTCAAGGTCAGGCTCGGGGGCGTGATCGATGCCATTGCCGGCGCGACGCCGAACGGCCGGCCGGCCCCGGCGGGCACCGACGACGTGGTGCTCGTCACGCTGCATGAGCGGCGCAAGGCGTGGAACGCTGATTTCTCCCGGCAATTCCCGCGCGTCAACGTCGCCCTCGGCGTGGCCAACAGCCGCGAGAGCGATTACGTTTCCACCGGCTGGTCGCTCAACACCCTCACGGATTTCAACCGGAAGAACACCACGCTCCTCGCGGGCTTCGCGTTCGCCAACGACGACATCAAGGCCTTCTACGCGTCGCCCTCGCCGACGGTCGGCAAACGGACGCGGGACTTCATCGCCGGTGTCACGCAGCTGCTCGATCCCCGGACCGTTGTCTCCTTCAATCTCACTTTCGGCCAGGCGAACGGTTTCCTGAACGACCAGTACAAGCTGGTGCAAAAGCGGGTCGAGGTGATCCCTGGCATCTTTCTCTCCCGGACGTTTCCGGAAAACCGGCCCGACCGCCGCGACAAGTGGATCGCCCGGGTCGCTTTCAACCGCGCCTATCCGGCGCTGCGCGGGGCGGTGGAGGGAAGCTATCGGTTCTACCGCGATACCTTCGGCACCAACGCCCACACGCTGGACCTCAGCTGGCTGCAACGCGTGGGTTCCCGGCTGATCGTCCAGCCGCAGGTGCGCTGGTACCGCCAGAGCGCGGCCGACTTCTATTATTACGATCTCGACCGGACGCCGCTCATCCCGGTGTTCGGCGGGCCGCGACCGGCGGGCCCGTTTTTTTCCTCTGATTACCGCCTGTCAAACCTGACGTCTTGGACGACCGGGCTCAAAGCCGCCTGGCAGCTCAACGACCATTTGGAAATCAACGCCGCCCTCACGGGTTACCGGATGCGCGGCAACGACGGCATCACGCCCCAGAGCGCCTACGCCCGGGCCACGATCGCCACGGGTGGGCTGAAATTCACGTGGTGAGCTTTCCCGCGCCCCAGCGCCAGCCATGTCCACCATGACGCCAAACCTTCCCCCGGTCGCCGGTGCCGTCCGGCCGTTGCGCAAGCTGCGGTTTGCCGCGATGGGCACCAACTGCGAAGTGCAGTACGATACGCCGGAGGGCGACACTCAGGCGGCGGCGTTCGAGCGCGCGGCCACCCGCTGGGTGCAGGCCTTTGAGGCCAAATACTCCCGCTTCCGTGCGGACAGCCTGCTCTGCCGCATCAACGAAGCCGCGGGGCGCGCCTGGGTCGCGGTGGATGCCGAGATGGAGCAGATGTTCCTGCTCTGCGATTCGCTGTTTGGCATGACCCACGGCGTGATGGACCCGACGGCCCTGCCCCTGATCCGACTCTGGAACTGGCAGGCCGCCAACCCGGCGGTGCCGGGCGACGCCGAGATCGAGGCGGCGCGACGTTTGGTCGGCTGGCGCAAGGTCCAGCGCCAGCCGGGAAAGGTTTTCCTGCCGGAGCCGGGGATGGCGCTGGATTTCGGCGGCTTTGGCAAGGAGTACGCCGTGGACATCGTGGCGCAGATCGCGAGCGACCACGGCATCGCGAACGCCTTGGTTGATTTTGGCCACGATTTGCGCGCGCTGGGCGCGCCGCCCGGGCGGCCGGCGTGGCACATCGGGCTGGAGGATCCGCACCGGCCCGGGACGTCGTGGGCCAGCGTGGGCCTGGCCGGCAGCCGCGGCATCGCTTCGTCGGGCGATTACATCCGCTGCTTCCGCGCCGACGGCCGGCGCTACGGGCATATTCTTGATCTGCGGACGGGCCGGCCGGTGGACAACGGCTGCCTGCAGGCCACCGCCATCACCGGCACCTGCCTGCAGGCCGGCGTGCTTTCCACCACCGCGTTTGTGCTCGGCGTTCCCGCCGGGATCGAGTTCGTCCAAGCGGTCCCCGGGGCTGAGTGCATGGTGATAACCGCCGACGCCCGTTCGCAAACGCGGGGATTCTTCAACTACGTCGCCGGCTGAAGCCCGCGGCCCGCCCCCTGCGACCCCCACCGAACCATGATGCGCCATGCCCTCCTCGTCCTCATCTGCGTCGCCGGGATTTTTCCCGGCGCGCTTCGCGCGGAGCTCAAGGTCGGGGACTCCTTTCCGGATCTTGCTACCGCGGGCCTCGTCGGGACCCTGCCAGAGCGGTCGGGCAAGATTGTCCTGGTGGATTTCTGGGCGTCTTGGTGTGCGCCGTGCAAGGAGTCCTTCCCCTTTTACAGCCGGCTCCAGCAGGAGTATGCCGCGCGGGGCGTCGTGATCATTGGCGTGGGCGTGGACGAGACGGCGCCGGCGTTTGCGGCCTTCCTGAAGAAGCTCAACCCGGGCTTTGCCGCGGTGCATGACCGGGAGCAGAAGCTGGTCCGCGCCGTCACGGTGCCGACGATGCCCACCAGCTACCTCCTTGACCGCGCCGGGCGGGTGCGCGCCATCCACGATGGTTACCGCGGTGCCGCCACGGAGCGCGCCGTGCGTCAGGAAATCGAGACCCTGCTGGCTGAAACAAAATGATTCCCATGAAACGTGCGTCCCTCCGCTTCGGCGGGCTTGCCCTGACATTCCTCGCTCTCTTTCTCGGCGGATGCGCTAGTTTCAAGCCCGTGCATGTCCAGCCCTGGGAGCGGGGTAACCTGGCCGATCCTCTGATGAATCCCGCGCGCGATCCG
>CAIYFD010000265.1 GCA_903925425.1 uncultured Opitutia bacterium
GGATCGGTTTTGTCCACCGGACCGGAAGATGACGCGGTCTGCCCGAAGCCGATGCCTCCGAGAAAAAGCCCCATGGCGAGGACCAGCGACGGGGCCAGCAGCCGGGGGTGCAGCGGAGCCATGCGGACAAGCCTTAGGCGAAAGCCCCCCGCGTCAATCATGGTAGCGTGGAGATATTGTCTCCCTCGCGAGGTTCCCGCTCCGGCGGACCTGACTTGTCCGCCCGACCACGGGCCTCGTGCAATCTCCACCACCATCCGGCCCGGCCATCGCCGTCTCGCTGCGTTACGCCGTTGGAAAACTTGCCGGCCGGGTCGACGGCGCCCCGAAACGCACGCTCGGCTTTTACGGGGAAACCTCCTTGGCTACCGCGAAGATTCTGCGGTTGCCCGACCATGAAAAACTTTGAGCCCCTGTCCCGCCGGCGCTTCCTGTGCCGGGCCCTGTTCGTCCTGACTTTGCTCGGCACCGCGGCGCGCCTGCCGGCGGCCGAGCCCAAGGCGGGCGCGGCCAAGCCGGCGGTCGAAATCCGAATCGTCAGCTACAACATTCTGGGCGGCGATGGCACCGGCGGCACCGGGCCGAATGCCTGGGCCACGCGCCGTGACCTCGTCGCCGAACTGCTCCGCAACCAGAAGCCCGATGTCATCGACCTGCAGAAGGCCGCCCGGATCTCGCTCGACGACCTGCACCAGGCCCTGCCGGGCTACGGAGAGGTCGGGGTCGGGCGCAACGACGGCAAGACCGGCGGCGAGTACGCCGCGATCCTCTATCGCACGGATCGTTTCGATGCCGACGAGTCCGGCACGTTCTGGCTTTCGGAAACGCCCAATGTCGCCGGCTCGACCGGCTGGGGTGCCCGTCAGGCGCGCGTCGGCACGTGGGTCCGCCTGATCGAGAAGAGTTCAAAATCCGCCTTCTACGTTTTCACCACGCACCTTGATCCGACCTCCGCGACCGTCCGCGACAATTGCGCCATCCTGATCCAGAACCGCATCAAAGCCCGGACGCATCCCGATCCGTTCATCCTCGCGGGCGACATGAATTCCCCCGAAAGCAGCACGACCATCCGGATCTTCAAGGGGCCGACGGATCTCACCCCTGAGGCGGCTGCCATGATGAGCCCGCCCCCGCTGCTCGACACCTTCCGGGTCCGCAATCCCGACGAAACCGGCGTGAGCACGCGCCACCAGTTCACCGGTTCCCGCAATGGCGAGAAGGTCGACTACATCCTCGCGCCCGCCACCATCGAAGTGGTCGCCGCGGAAATCCTCCGCGACCAGATCAACGGCAAATACCCGTCCGATCACTTCCCTGTGGCCGCGACGCTGCGGATCCCGCTCTCCAGGCCCTAGAGGCCCAGCACCAATTCGGTTTTTGCCACAGAGGCGCAGAGAGCACAGAGCCCAAGCCTCGTTGTTTTGGTTCTGGATCGGAACCCTGAGGCTCCCCCGGTTTGACGGACACGCGTTGGGCTCCAAAAAGGAACTCAACCATGACAGCAAAGAAGCAGTCTGGGGCAACGCCCCAGCAGTACGACAAGGCATTCCGCGAAGAAGCGGTCCGGATGTGGAAGGCCAGCGGCAAAGCCGCGGAGGTGACCGCCCGCGAGCTGGGGATCAGTGTGTTTCGCCTCTACGACTGGAATCGGGGAGGCGGGGCAAGTCGGGCCGCGGACTTTCCCCGCCTTCCCGATTCGAAGCAGGGCTTGGAGGATGAGGTGGTACGACTGCGCAAGGAGCTGGCCCGGATTACCGAGCAGAGGGACATCCTAAAAAAAGCCGCGGGCATCCTCTCCGAACCGCCGCCGAGAGATATGCCCGGATCAAAGTCATGAGCGGCGAACATCCCCTGAAGGCCTTGTGTGCAACGCTCGGCGTGTCGCGCAGCGGCTACTACGACTGGCTCGGGCGAGCGCCCAGCCAGCGAGCACAGGCCAATGCCACTCTCCGGACGACCATCCGGGAACTGCATGCCGCCTCCTTTGGCACCTATGGTAGTCCACGGATCAAGCGGGATCTCGATCGGGTCGGGCCGCCCGTCGGGCACAATCGAATCGCACGACTGATGCGCGAAGCGCAGTTGCAGGGACGCACCCGGCGTCGCTTCCGGGTCCGCACCACCGACAGTAATCATGCCGAGCCGATCGCGCCCAATCGGCTGGCCCAGGTGCCGGCACCGGCCAAGCCAAACCAAGTCTGGGTGACCGACATCACTTACATCGAGACCGATGAGGGCTGGCTGTACCTGGCCGGGGTCCTCGACCTTTTTAGCCGCCGGCTGATTGGCTGGGCCATGGGTTCCTCGCTCGAAGCCGCCTTACCCTTGGCCGCCCTGCTCATGGCCCTGCGCCAACGCCAGCCGGCGCCGGGCCTGCTTCATCACTCGGATCGCGGGGTCCAATATGCCAGCGGGGGCTATCGGACATGTCTGGCCGAACATGGCATCACCGCCTCCATGAGCCGCACCGGCAACTGCTACGACAATGCCACCATGGAGGCGTTCTGGAGCACGTTGAAACTCGAGCTCGTCTACCGCAGGCACTTTGCCACCCGTCACGAAGCCACCACCGCCATCTTCGCCTACATCGAGGGCTTCTACAATCGCCGGAGACTCCATTCCTCCCTCGGCTACCAGAGCCCGCTCGACTTCGAATCCAATCTCACCCAACAACCCAAACAACACGCCTAGTGCGTGTCCGTTTTATCGGGGGAAGCCCAGTTTGAAATGATCACGGCGGTCACAGAGTGATGCGCCCTACCACTTACTTCCCCGCGGGCGGATTCTTCTTCTCCCACCACTTTTTCAGGACCGCGGCGGCCACGGGGCCGGCAAAGCGGCCGCCGGCAAAACTTTCGTCGGGGGTGTCGCCTTCGACGATGACGGCGATGGCGATCTGCGGATTTTGCACCGGGGCATAACCCACAAACCAGGCGAGCTCCACTTTGCCGCTGACCCCGTTGATGGTGGCGTCCTTTTGGGCCGTGCCGGTCTTGGCCGCAATGGTGAGGCCGGGCATCTTGTACTTCGGGAGCCCGAAAATTCCCGAGGCGGTACCCTTGGTGATGACGCGCTCCATGCCCTCGATGAGGGCGCTGGACTGGCTGGAGGTAAGTCCGATCGGCTCGGAGTGCTGCGTGGGGCGGTTCGGGTCGTGCAGCAAGTAGGGCCGGGTGATGGTTTCGCCGCGGGCGAGCGACGCCATGAAGGCGGCCATCTGCAGCGGGGTCACTTGGATGAAGCCCTGGCCAAAGGAGAGATTGGCGGTGTCGCCTTCGCGCCAGGCCTCATGCATCCGGTTTTTTTTCCACGCGTCGTTGCCGACGTACATCGCCTTTTGCTCGGGCAATTCGATTCCGGTGGTCGCGGTCAGGCCCAACCGGGCCGCCTCGTCATGGATCCGGTCCACGCCGATCTGGAGACCGAAGTTGATGAAGAAGGTGTTCACGCTGGCCTCGATCGCGGTGCGAAAATCGATCACGCCGGTGATGCAGCCGTGGTGATCGTGGAATTCCGCGTGACCCAAACGGTAGGTCCCGTCCGTGGTGTAGGTGGAGCTGGGTGTGATGATGCCGCTCCGCAGGCCGGCGATCGAGACGACGAGCTTGAAGGCGGAGCCAGGCGGATAGAAGCCGTTGACGGCGCGGTTCACCAGGGCCTGCTGCTCGAGGATCTTTTGGAAAACGGCGGGACTGTACCTGGGCGAGACGTCGTTCAGGTCGTAATCCGGGTAGCTGACCATCGCGAGCACCTCGCCGGTGTTCACGTCCATCGCCACCGCGGCGCCCTTGAACTCGACCAGCTCGTCCCGGAAGACCTCCTCGGCGGCGAGTTGCAGGTCGAGGTCGAGGGAGATTGTGAGGCTTTTGCCTTGGACGGGCTTCCGCTCGGGCAGGTCCTTCTTCAGCGTGTAGCCGTGCGGGTCGACGAGGATGATGCGGCCGCCGGCCTGGCCCTCGAGGGCGGCGTTGAACTGCTTCTCCAGCCCATCGCGGCCGACGATCCCGGGGAAGGTGAAGGTTTTCAGGTCGTCGTGGAAATCCTCGATCTCCACCTTGGGGTCGATCTGGATGGAGCCGATGGCGTGGGCGGCGCTGGAGCCGTACGGATAATAGCGGCGGGTGGTGGCGTCGACCTGGAGCGGGGCCGACACCGGCAGCCGCTCGATCAGCCGGGCGTATTCGTCGAGGGTGAGCTCGTCGACCAGGGTGAAGGGGATCAGGAGATCGCTCCCGAAGTGCGCGGCAAGGGCCTTGGGGTCGAGCCGGATGGGCTCGGGGCGGCTGAGCAGCGCGTTGAGCTGGTCGAGGTAGCGCTGGACCACCGTGATCCGGGAGATGCGGGCCCGCTGGTCGTAGGTCGGCTGGTCCGTCCCCGCCTGCTTGTAGTTGCGGGTGATGTCGCTCATCTCCTTGGCCAGCTCCTTGCGGAGTTCGTCGACGTAGAGCACGGCGGAGAAGCGCGACTGGTTGGTGGCGAGGACGGCGCCGTTGCGGTCGTAGATCTCGCCGCGCTGGCCGGGCATTACGAGCCGGCGCTGGCTCTGGCGGTCCCCGCTGATGGTGTGCTCGTCGGCGCGGATGATCTGCTGGTTCACGAGTCCGCCGACCAGGACCGCGATCCCTGCGGCGAAGATGAAATAGAAAAAGATCACCCGCGTATCGTAGCCCTTCTGGGACTCGATCAGCGTCGCGGATTGCTCGGGACGGTTGGCGCCGGACGTGGCCATGGGTCAGCGCAGGCGATGCGTTTCGAAACGGACCATTTGCAGGGAGCGGGCCTGGAGTTCCAGGAACCAGGGTCCGATCACCACGATCAGGGCTTGGGAGCAGAGCAAATCCCAGAAAAGGCGGTACCACGCCGGGCCGGGGCTGGGGAACAGCCGCGTGCGGAGTAGAGACAAGGCGAGGAAGATCCCGAGATTGGCGATGAGGGCCACGCCGACGCGGGGCCAGACGAGGTCGGTCGGCACCCGGTCGCGCACCTGTTGCACGGCGAGGAAGGCGGCGCCGAAGAGCACGCCCTGGGTGCCGAAGGCTACCGGGCTCGCGGCATCGGCGAGCAGGCCCGCGATGACGGAGGCGGTCAGTCCGGCCATGCGGGGGAAATGCAGCCCGGCAAAGGTCACCGCCAGCCCGCCCGCAAATACGTGCAACTGGTAGGGCGCGAAGCTGTGGTTCAGCTGGCCCGTGAGCAGACCCAGGAGCAGGGCGCTGGCGGAGAGAATGAGGACGGCGAGCATGGTCAGGTGAAGGACGGACGTTTGCCCGCGAATGGACACGAATGGAGACGAATAAATGCCGTCCATCCCGTTCCGACGAAGCGGATCCTCGGCAGGGCGGATTCGCTTCCGCCGAAAACAACCGCACAGGCCTGATCCGAAAATTCGTGTCTATTTGCGTCCATTCTCGGGCAAAAATCAGGGGTTCGGTGGCGGTACGAGCGGCACGAGCACGGTCACTTCGCTCAGGGCGTTGAGGCGCGGGTCAAGCTGCACCTCGCCGGAGGAGTAGACGCCGTCGTTGGTCGGCTCGATCCGGGTGATGCGTCCGATCGTGAGACCTGGCGGATAGGTGCCGCCAAGGCCGGAGGTGACCAGTTGCTTCGGGCTGGTGGTGCTCGAATAGATGTCGAGCGGAACGAACTCGATCAGGCCGCGGGGATTCGAGAAGGCGGCGTTGAGGTCGCCGTGGTAGGTGATCGGGCGGTTGTCGCCCTCGACGGCGCCGGCGAGGCGGAACGAGGGACTGCTGACCAGCTCGACGACGGATTCGTAGGCGTGCACCTCGGTGACCCGGCCGACGAGTCCGCCGGAAAAGATCACGGGGGAGTTCACGACCAGGCCGAAATTGCGGCCTTTGCGGATCACGATCTGCTGCCACCAGCCGGATTGGTCACGGCTGATCACGCGGGCCGGTTCGGAACGATAGCCGGTCCGCGCCGGGATCCGGAGCTCGGCTTCCCAGCGGGCGATCTCGGCGCGCAACTGGGTGTTGGATTGCGCGAGCGTCTCGTAAGTCGCGATCAGACGCCCCTGGTCGCGGCCGGCCTCGATCAGCTCATCCTCGGAGTGCAGTCGCAGGCCCCAGTACGACTGGAGGTCGCGGACGTGCGACGCGGCAAACTCGAATGGGGCGTGGAACTCGAAGAAGCTGGCCCGCAGGAATCCCCGGAGCCCGGCCGGCACGACGAGCCAGACGGCGAGCGCGATTCCCAGGGTGGCGAAGGGCCGGGCTTGGTCGAAGCGTTTGCGGGAGGACACGGTGGGGGGACGGAGTCATGACATAGCCCACCGCTTCCCCGAAAGACACGAAAAAACCCGCACGAAAACGGCTCCATTGTCGATTGGGTGAAAGATTGGGGTCCAAAACTGCGTTATAGGGTTGGCGGGGGATTGTCGGCCGACGGTTCCGCGCGAAACCGTGAATCCAACCCAATCCGCACCCTCTCTGTACCTCGATACCTCCGTGATCGGCGGCTACTACGATGCCGAATTCATGAGTGATACCCATGCTTTGTGGCGACTGGGTGAGGCCGGTCGATTCCGGCTCTTTATCTCCTATGTCGTGGTCGAAGAGATTGCGGCTGCGCCAGCGCGGGTGCGCAAATTTATGCATGCCAATTTTGGGCCCGAAAGGACGCTGTCGCGATCAGACAAGGGTGAAGAGTTGGCGAGAGCCTATCTTGCTCAGAACGTGGTCCCCTCTGCTTTTATTGACGATGCCCGGCATGTCGCGGAGTGCTCGATTGCCCGGCTGGATTATCTTGTGAGCTGGAACTTCAAGCACCTGGCGAATGTACGGCGCGAGTCCGGGTTTAACGCCGTGAATATCTTGCAAGGCTATCCGCCCGTGCGCATCGTGCCGCCAACCTTCCTCGTCGATGCCTACAAAGAAGAAAACCTTTGATGCAGTCGCGGAATCACGTCGCTGGCGGATCGCGGCGGGCAAGCGTCTGGGCAAGATGACCTTTGCCGAGCAGCAGGTGTATTTGCAGCAAGTCGCCGAGGCTTTTTTTGCCGGTAAGCCGCACCCCCGGGCGGCTGAATTGGCCAAACGCTGAATCCAGACTAGTCAGTCGGTGCGCATCGTGCCTCCAACCTTCCTCGTGCATGGCTACAAAGAAGAAAACTTTTGATGCGGTTGCGGAATCCCGCCGCTGGCGGCGTGCTTCGAGCAAGCGGCTGAACAAGATGACCTTTGCCGAGCAGCAGGAACACTTGCAGCGCGTTACCGAGGCCTTTTTTGCCGAGAAGCCGAAGCGGCGTTCGTCCGCGCTGGTTCAGCGTTAGCTAGCCGCCGGGGTAGGGTGGGTTCGAACCCTTGGCGACCTTTGCCTTGCCAGCCGTAGCCCGGCGTAGGCTGGCTTCGTGGCGTGAAACCAATCCGCGGCTCAGAACCACCGCAGCAGCAGTGAGGGGAACATCCCGAAGAGCAGCGTCAGCACCGCTGCGGCCACTAGGGTCAGCGCCGCGGTGGCTGGCACCTTGACCGGTTGGGCCTCGGCGGCGGCGGGGCGCACCAGCGCCTCCTTCAGGATCAGGAGATAGTAATACAGGCCGACGGCGCTCATCGCGATGGCGAAGACCGCCAGCCAGCCGGTGGGCGAGCCCAGGCCGGCCGGGCTCAGGGCGGCGGCGAAGACCGTGAACTTGCCGAAGAATCCGGCGAGCGGCGGCACGCCTGCCAGCGAGAGGATGAACACCATCAGGCAGCCTGCCAGGAGCGGCGAACGGCGGTGGAGGCCGGCGAGATCCTTGAGGTTCTGCGCGCCGCCCTGAGCCTCGAGGACGTGGAAAACGCCGAACGCGCCGGCGGTCGCGATGCCGTAGGTCGTTAGGTAGAAGAACAGCGGGCCCGGGCCGGAGCGGCCGCTGGCGATCACGCCGAGGAGGATTCCGCCCGCATGGGCGATCGCCGAGTAGGCGAGGAGACGGCGGACGTTGCTCTGCGCGAGGGCCGCGAGGTTGCCGACGAGCATGGAGGCCGCGGCCAGCAGCCAGACCACCGGCACCCAGCCCGGCGTCGCCCCGAGCATCTGGCCCTGGCTGGCCGAGCCCCAGAGCAGGCGGGTGAAGAGGACAAAGCCGCTGAGCTTGGAGGCCGAGGCGATGAACGCCGCCGCCGGGGCGGGCGCGCCCTGGTACGCATCGGGCGCCCAAAGGTGGAACGGAGCCGCGGCCGCCTTGTAGCCAAAGCCCACGAGGATCATCACCATCGCCACCGCGAGCAGGGGATGGAAGCCGCTGACCGCCATCACCACGGAAATGCCTGGCAGGTCGAGCGTGCCGGTCAGGCCGTAGAGCAGGCTGAAGCCGAAGAGCAGGAACGCCGCCGCCATCCCGCCGAAGAGGAAATACTTGAGTCCGGCCTCGGCCGACTCCGGCCGGCTCTTGTCGAACCCGGCGAGGACGTAGAGCGAGAGGCTGGCCAGTTCGAGGGCGAGGAACACCAGCAGCAGTTGCTGGGCGGATGCCATGGCCATGAAGCCGACCGCGGCGCACAACACGATCACGACGTACTCGGCCGGATGGCGGATCTTGGCCCCGCCGGTTCCGATCCCGAGCACCAGCAGGGTCAGGCCCAGCACGCCGACGCGGGTGGCCACGGCGAGGGTGTCGAGATTCAGCACCCCGTTGAGGATTTCGCCCATCGCGCCGTTCCGGACCGCCAGCACGGCGGCAATGACCACCGCGAGGGCGCCGATCAGGCTGGCGACGTTGAGGCGGGAGCGCAGGTCTTTCGCGCGCATCACCGTGAGGTCGAGGACGATCACGGCCAGCGCGGCCTCGATCAGCACCGACTCGGGCTGCATCGCCCGGAAGAACTGGGAATAGTCGATATTCAAGGGGTGCCTCCCTTCAGCACGGCCTGGAAGGCCGGCGACTGCAGCGCGGGGGTGATCCAATCAAAGAACAGATCCGGCTTGAGTCCGACCACCAGGCTGGCGGCGATCAGCAGGAATGCGCCGGCTTTCTCGGGAAGGGAGATCGGATCGTAGTGATGGTGCGCATCGGCGGCGGCCGGATCCCGGTCATCCTTGCCGAAGAAGGACACCTGGATGGCCCGCAGCGTGAAGGCGGCGGCGACAAACACGCCGATGGCGGCGCCGAGCGCCCAGAAGTGCGAGGCCTGCCACGCGCCGATCAGGATCGCGAGCTCCGCGGGGAAACCGCTGAAGCCGGGCAAACCCATCGAGGCGAGGCCGGCGATCACGAACACCACCGCGGCAAACGGCAGGAGCTTGTACAGCGGCATTTGCCGCAGGTCGGCGAGTTTCCGGGTGTGGGTGCGTTCGTAGACCATGCGGCCGACGACGGCGAAGAGCAGGCCGGCGATCACGCCGTGGGAAAACATCTGCAGCACGGCACCGCTCGCGGCCTGCACATTGCCCGCCGCGAGGCCGAGCAGCACGAAGCCCATGTGGCTCACGCTGGAGTAACCGATGACGAACTTGAAGTCATCCTGCACCAGCGCGATCAACCCGGCGTAGATGATGCCCACCACGGCGAGGGCCATGATTGCGGGCTGCCAGAACGCGAGCGCGTCGGGCACCAGCGGGAGGGCGACGCGGAGGCAGCCATAGGCGCCGAGCTTCATCACCACGCCGGCGAGGAGCATCGAGACAGCGGTCGGGGCGGCGACGTGGCCGGTCGGCGCCCAGGTGTGGAAGGGGAAGATGCCCGCGAGGATCGCGAAGCCCATGAAGAGCAGGGCGAAGATCGCGAGTTGCTCCGGGTGGCCCAGCGTGGCGGCGGCGGCCGTGAGCTCGGGGAGGCCGAAGCTGCCCGCGTTGCCCGCGGCATAAACCCAGAGGAGGCCGGCCAGGACGAGCGCGCTGCCCGCGAAGGAGTAGAGCACGAGTTTCATCGCGCCGTACTCGCGGTTGGTGGAGCCCCAGTTCGCGATCAGGAAATACTTCGGCACGATCGCGATCTCGTAGAAGACAAAGAAGAGGAAGGCGTCCGCGCTCAGGAATACGCCGTACACGCCGCCGATCAGGGTCAGGAAGTACGCGAAGAACTCACCGGTGCGTTCCTCGATGTTCCAGGAGAAGAGCACGCCCGCAGTGGCCGCGAGGCCCGTGAGCACGAGGAGCACGAGGCTGATGCCGTCGGCCGCAAGGTGGTAGTGAATGCCCAGCGACTCGATCCAGGGCACGTCCACCAGCGTCTGCACGCCCTTGGCCGGGACGAACCCGGCGGCTGCGACCAGCACCACGCCCCACGAGGCGAGCGCCGTCACGAGGGCGACGCCACGCGCGGCGGCCGCGGAGCGCGATCCTGCGATCAGGGCCAGGAAGGCGCCCGCGAAGGAGATGGTGATCGTCCAGGGAAGGAGACTCATGGCAGCGTGAGGTGCCCGGCCCAGGAAGTGACGAGCGGGTTGATCAAGGGAGTCAGCAGCCCCGGCAGCACGCCGAAGAGCAGCATCAGGGCGGCGAGCAGGCCGAGCACGAGGCGCTCGCGGCCGGCGACCTCCGCAAAAGCCACCCCCGCGCCCCGCGCCGGGCCGTGGAAGACCCGTTGCCAGAACGTGAGCAGGAACAGCGCGGTGCCGAGCAGACCGAGGGTCGCGACGGCGGTGGCCACCGGGTGGAGGCCCCAGGCGCCACGGAAGATCAGGAATTCACCGACAAAGCCGTTCAGGCCGGGGAGGCCGAGCGAGGAGAACAGCGCGATGCCGCAGAGGCCGGCAAAGACCGGCGCGGCGGTGCGGATGCCGCCGAAGTCGCCGATCCCGCGTTTCCCGCCGGAGCGTTCCTCGATGATCCCGAGGGCAAAGAACAGCGCCGCGGCGGAAAGGCCGTGGTTGAACATCTGCAGGAGCGCACCCGCCAGCGCGGCGCCGGCGGCCTCGGCGGTCAGGCCGTCGCGGCCGGTGGCGTAGGCAACCGCAAAGAGCGCGAGCAGGCAGTAACCGAGGTGATTGATGGAGGAGTAGGCCATCATCCGCTTGAGATCGGTCTGGCGCATCGCCGCCCACGCGCCGAAGACGATGCCGCCGAGCGCGAGCCAGATCAGGCAGGGGGCCGCCGCGTGGAGATGATCGGGGAAGATCGGCCAGAGGATCCGCAGGAAACCGTACACGCCCATTTTCGACATGATGCCGGTGAGGAACATGGTCACGCCCGCCGGGGCCTCCGCGTAGGCCGAGGGCAGCCAGGTGTGGAAGGGGAAGAGCGGCACCTTGACCGCGAGACCGAGCAGCACGCCGACAAACACCGCGGTGCCCGCGGCGCCCGGGAGCAGGCGGGCGAGGCGGCCGTCGGCGGCCAGGGCCGCGAGTTCGCGGAAGTCCATCGTGCCGGTCGCCGCGAAAAGCGCCGCGAAGCCCAGCAGCATGAAGGCGCTGCCGCCAATGGTGTAGACGACGAACTGGTACGCGGCGGCGGTGCCGCCCGGGCCGCCCCAGAGACGGATCAGGAAGTACGCCGGCACGAGGCTGAGTTCCCAGAAGAGGAACCAGGGGAAGAAATCCAAGGCGACGAAGACGCCGAGCGCCGCGCCCTGCAGCAGCAGGAAGAGTGCGCCGAAGATGTGGACGTCGCGCTCATTCTTCCAGCCGGAGAGGATCGCGAACGGCGAGACGAGGCCGGTGAGGAGCACCAGCAGCAGGCTCATGCCGTCGAGCCCGAGGTGATAACGGACATGGAGGGCGCGGATCCAGGTGTGGGACTCGCTGAACTGCGGGCCCGTGACGGCCGGGTCGAAGCCGGCGAGCGCGGCGAGCCCGAGCGCGAGGGTGGAGAGGCTGAAGAGCAGCGTGACGCCGCGGCTGGCCTTGGCGCCGGCCTTGCCCATGAACGCGAGCACGAGCGCGCCGACCCACGGGGCCAGGATGAGGAGGGTGAGTAAGGGCAATGAGCTCATGTTACATGCCCTCCATCCGTACCGATCCGATTCCAAACCGATTTGGCCACAGAGGCACAGAGCTCACAGAGCCCAAGCCTCGTTGATTGGTTTTGGGTTCCGAACCCCAACAATCCGCGGTGCAAGCTTCCGGAGATCGGACGACGAGGCTCGGGCTCTGTGCTCTCTGTGCCTCTGTGGCAAAAACCGGCCTGGAAATTCACCGTCTTCACCAGCCACCTCCCATCATCACGACGATCACCAGCACCACGAAGCCGAGGCCCATCACGCGCAGGTAGCCATGGGCGTCGCCGCTCTGGCGCTTCGAGTAGAATGTGCCGGTGCCGCGTAGGCCGCCGCTCGTGGCGTCGAAGCCGGCGTTGAGGCCGCCCTCATCGGTGTCGCGGCTGAACCAGCCGGAGAAGAGACCGAACCTGCCCGTGAAGTTCACGAGGCCGCCCCAGACATTGCGATCCATGAAGTCGGAGAACGCCGCGCCGAAGGTGTTGAGGCGGCCGAAGGTCGCGGCGTAGAGTTCGTCGAACTTCAGGCGCGCGCCGAGGAAATCCATGACCCGGGGACTGGTGGCGACCAGGGGATCAGGGGACCCAGCCGCGAGACGCGGGCTGCGGCCGTAGAGGAACCAGCCCAGGCCCATGCCGCCGCCGACGAGGACGATCGAAAGGATCATCAGGCCCGCGCCCTCGAAGATCGGGTGCGCCTCGACCTCGGAGCCCATCAGCTGCGATTGCAGCCACGGGTGGGAGGGCATGCCGAGGAAACCCAGCAGGATCGCGCCGATCGCGAGCAGCACGAGCGGCACGGTCATGACCGCGGAGTTCTCGTGGGCATGGCTGGAGGCCTCGGAGCGGGCCTTGCCGAAGAAGACTTCGGCCATGAGTCGGGTCATGTAGAAAGCGGTCAGCACGACGGCGGTCAGGCCGGCGTAAAGCGGCAGGTGCGAGACATCCCACTCGTGGGCGGCGTGGAGGATGGACTCCTTGCTCCAGAAACCGGAGAAGAGGAAGGGCACACCGGCGAGCGCCATCATGCCGATGGAGAACGTCGCGAAGGTGACCTTCATGTGGCCCTTCAGTCCGCCGAGCCGGCGGATGTCCTGCTCGTGGTGCGCGGCATGGATGACCGAGCCGGCGCCGAGGAAAAGCAGGGCCTTGAAGAAGGCGTGCGTCAGCAGGTGGAAGATCGCCGCGGTCCAGGAGCCGACGCCGATCGCCAGCATCATGTAGCCGAGCTGGGAGACGGTGGAGAACGCGAGGATGCGCTTGATGTCGTTCTGCGCGACGGCGATCACGGCGCCCATCAGGGCGGTGATCGCGCCGATGAAGGCGACGACGGTCAGGGCGTGGAGCGGCGCGGTCGCGATGGCCTGGTCGGCCACCATCAGCGGATAAACGCGGGCGATGAGGAAAACGCCGGCCGCGACCATCGTGGCGGCGTGGATCAGGGCGGACACGGGGGTCGGGCCCTCCATCGCGTCGGGCAGCCAGACGTGCAGCGGGAACTGGCCGGACTTGCCGGCGGCGCCGCAGAAGATCAGCAAGCCGATCGCGGTGGTGACGGGCAGGCCGAAGACCGCGACTTGGGCCGCCATCCCGCCGAGTGCGGGGGCCTCGAGCACGCCGTTGCCGCCGTCGAAGAGCAGGAGGGTGCCGGTGGCGTCGTAGAGCCAGACGAGGCCGAGCAGGAAACCGAGGTCGCCGATGCGGGTCGTGATGAAGGCCTTCTTGGCCGCCGCGGCCGCCTCGGGCTTGTGAAACCAGAAACCAATGAGGAGGTAGGAGGCGAGGCCGACGAGCTCCCAGCTGACGAAGAGCAACAGCAGGCTGTTGGCGACGAGGATGCCGAGCATCGCGGCCGCGAATAGGCTCAGGAAGCAGAAGAACTGCTTGGCGTTCGGATCCTCGTGCATGTAGCCGAAGCTGAAGATGAAGATCAGCGAGCCGACGAACGTGACCATCACGCACATGAACGCGGTGAGGGGGTCGAGCAGCCAGCCGATGCGCACGGCGCCCTCGCCGAGGGCGAACCAGGTGAAATTGTAAGCTGCGTGGACCGAGGGATCTTTCAGCGCGGTGACCAGCGCGAGGCAGGAAACGATGAACGAGCCCGCCAAGCCGGCGATAGCGGCCCCGGCGGCCAGCGTGCGTGCCCCGCGCGGCGCGAACGCACCGATCGCCGCCGCGACCAAGGGGAGCAGCGGAATCAGCCAGAGATGTTCGACGGAGAAAGACATTTTTTAACCGCAGATAA
>CAIYFD010000266.1 GCA_903925425.1 uncultured Opitutia bacterium
CGTGAATAATTTGGCCTGAGCCTTCGGCCAAGGACCACGAACCCCGGTGGCAAATCACCGTTGGGTTTTTTAATCGCCCCAAACATGAGAAACAAATCCAAGCTCGTCCTGACCCTCGCCATGACCGAGACGGAATTCCAGAAGGAACGCGCGAAAGTCCTCGGCAAGGATTCGAAGTAGCAGGTCGGGTCCTGATTTTTTGGGATTCCAATGGGAGGGCGGGGACTCCGTCCGCGTCGGGCAACCTTCAGGGTAAATTCGCAGCTCTGAGGTAAGCCCCGCGGCGAGCGGAGCCGCCCTGCCAAATGCGGACACGGTCGACCGTTCTCGGGGCTTCCCAAACCTCACGCCTCCGTGTAGCCTGGTCGGCGATGAAGCTGCGACACCCCTTCGCCTTCGCCCTCTGCGCGCTGGCTCTATTCACCTCGGCCGCGCCTGTCCTGCGGGCCCAAAACCAACTCACGCCGGAAGAAAAGACCGCGGGCTGGCGGCTGCTCTTTGACGGCACGACCTTCGCCGGCTGGCGCGGCTATGGCCTGGAGGGCCTGCCCGCCGCGGGCTGGGAGATCAAGGACGGGCTCCTCAAGACCGTGCCCAAAGTGAGGGGCGCCGAGCTCATCACCGTGGAGAAATTCACGGACTTCGAGCTCAGCTGGGAGTGGCGCATCGCCGAGGGCGGCAACAACGGCGTGAAATATTTCGTGACCGAGGCCCGCCGCTCGGCGCCCGGCCACGAGTACCAGATGATCGACGACGCGCGGCATCCCGACGCCCTCCGCGGCCCGCTGTATCGCACGGGCGCATTTTACGACGTGCTGGTCCCGGCCGCCGACAAGCCGGTCAAGCCGGCCGGTGAGTGGAACAGCTCGCGGCTGGTGGTGCGCGGCAACCAAGTGGAGCACTGGCTCAACGGCCGGAACATCCTCACCTATGAGGCCGGCAGCGCCGAGGTGAAGGCCGGCGTGGCGCGGAGCAAATTCAAGAACGAGGCCGGCTTCGGCGACAAGATCACCGGGCACCTCATGCTTACCTATCACACGGACGAGTGCTGGTACCGGAACCTCAAGGTCCGTGAGCTCAAGCCGTAGCCGGCGGGCGGGAAGTTGATTCTCAAGCTCTCATGAGACTCCCCCGAACCCTGGCGCTGGGTCTGGCGCTGGCCGCGGCCCTGACGGCCTTCGGGCATGTCACCGTGGTGCCGGTGCGTTCGGACAAAGGCGCGACCCAGACGTACACCTTACGCGTGCCGAGCGAGGGCGGGCGCACGACGACCGGGCTGGTGCTCACCCTGCCCAAGGGCGTGACGGTGCTCTCGGTCGCGATCCCCAATCCAGAAGGCAGTGTCGCCTATCAGCGGAAAACCGATGGCGAGCCGGACCAGATTGTTTGGACCCTCGAGATCAAGCCAGCCGCGGTGGTGCAACTCGCGCTCACGGTCACCAATGCTCCTGCGGACGGCCCGATGATCTGGAAGGTCACCCAGAAATACACGGACGGCACGAGCACGGATTGGACGCCGAAGACCACGCTCGGCGCGCTCGACGACGAGCCAGCATCCGCCGCCCCCGCACTCGGTGCGACCGGCGGGCCCGCAAAGAAGTAAAGCCCGGCGCCAGCGTTCATCGCGATCGTCCTGTGCGATGAATCACCGGCAATTGATTTTCCTGTTCCTGCTCGGCAGTGCTGCGGTGACTGCGCTTTCGGCCGGGGAGAGTCTGCCCGCCGCGGCGCGGCCGCGGGTGATTGTCTCGACCGACATCGGCGGGACGGACCCGGATGACTTCCAGTCGATGGCGCATTTTCTGGTCTATGCCGACGCCTTCGAGGTCGAGGGGCTTATCTCGTCGCCCTACGGCCCGGGCCGGAAGCAGCATATCCTCGAAGTGCTCGACGCCTACGCGCGTGATTACCCGAATCTGAAAACCCATTCGGCGCGCTACCCGACCCCCGAAGCCCTGCGCGCGGTCACGAAGCAGGGCGCCATCGACAGCGCGGGCGATGCGGGTTTCGCGGAACCGTCGGAGGGCTCGGACTTGATCGTACGCGCCGCGCGCCGCGCCGACCCGCGTCCGCTCTGGGTGCTGGTGTGGGGCGGCATCGACGACCTGGCGCAGGCCCTGCACGACGCGCCGGACATCCGGCCAAAGCTCCGCGTCTATTTCATCGGCGGCCCGAACAAGAAGTGGAGCGCCAACGCCTACAACTACATCGAGAGGAATCACCCGAACCTCTGGATCATCGAGGCGAATGCCACCTATGCGGGCTGGTTCACCGGGGGCAACCAAACGGGCGAGTGGGGCAACACTGCGTTCGTGACGGCGCACGTCGCCGGCCGAGGGGCGCTCGGGCGCTACTTTGCTCAGTTCCGTAACGGGGAGCTGAAAATGGGCGACACGCCGTCGGTCATGTACGTCCTCGGCGCGAACCCGGAAAACCCGGCTTTGCCCAACTGGGGCGGCAGCTTCGTCCGCGCGTGGGAACGGCCGCGCGTGGTCTTCAACCGGCTCACCACGGCGGCGGACCGGGTGGAGCAATATGCGATCGTCGACATTGTCCTGCCGCCGGACCAGGGCGTGACGGCCGCGCAGGGTGCGGAGCTGTTGATCGAGAACCAAATCCTGCCCGGTTTCATCGATCCGACCGGCGCGCTGCGCTTCCGCATCTCGCCGAAGAGCGCGAAGGGCTGGACCTACACATTGCGCAGCGCGGTGCCGGGTCTGAACGGAAAAACCGGCGCCTTCACTTCGTTCCTGACGCCGCCGGACGCCGTCCAGCGCCCGTGGTCGCGAACCCCGAACTGGTGGACCGACAACCCGGCGCCCGAGCTGCAGGAAGGCGACCAGCAGGGAGCCAAGACGGTGAACCGCTGGCGGGAGAACTTTATGCGCGACTTCGCCGCCCGCATGCTCCGCGCCGAGTCGCCGGCCCCGGTGAGCAAGCCCTGACCGGCCGGTCTTGGGTCGCTCCGATCTCATCGCGCCAACCTCAGGACCGCCGCGTGGCGCGCCCATTCCCTGAAGGCTCCGCCTACTTTTCACTTAATAGGTGAAATGTCTGGCGGAGCCCTTGCGGGGCGCGGGGCGCACTTTTCACCTATTAAGTGAAAAGTAGGCGGAGCCGGGCCGGGCGCGGGATTGCGTGCAAACGGAATTCCACCACGCTGATTGTGGTCGCCTCGCTCCCCCTTGAGGTCCGGTTCCTATTACGCGCAGTTACGTTCGCCCACCCCCCTCATGAAACCGTTTTTTCCCACCGGCATCCTCATGTTGTTGAGCATGGCCGTCCACGCCCAAGCGCCGGTACCGACGGTGCGTCTCGCTCCGGAGGAATTGCCGCCGGCGGCGAAGTTCGCGGGGCCGCAGGATCCGGAGTATGTCGCTCGCACGCCGCGCAACACCGCGCCGCGGCAGATGGAGAAACTCGGGCGCGGGGTCGCCGCCCTCAACGAGGGCGCGGGCAAGGTGTGGATCGCGTGGCGCCTGTTGGGAACGGATCCCGACGACACGGCTTTCAATGTTTACCGCGTCACGGATGGCGGCGCGCCTGCCAAGCTCAACCCGGCGCCGATCCGGAATGTCACGTTCTTCGAGGACACCGCCGCTGATCTGACCAAGGTCAACGCGTGGCAGGTCCGCCCGGTGATCGCCGGCCGCGAGGGCGAGCCGAGCCGGGACTTCCTCAACAAGCTGGCGGCGAATGCGCCCGTCAGTGGCCGCTTCGAGATTCCGCTGAAAATGCCGGAGGGCGGCACGTGGACGCCGAACGATTCGTCGGTCGGCGATCTCGATGGCGACGGCGAGTATGAGATTGTTCTGAAGTGCGAGCAGCGGCCACGCGACACCGCTTCGGCTGGGCTCACGGCCGACACGATTCTGCAGGCCTACAAGTTCGACGGCACGCTGCTGTGGACGATCCATCTCGGACCGAATGTCCGCGAGGGTGCGCACTACACGCAGTTCATGGTCTACGATCTCGATGGCGACGGCCGCGCCGAGGTCGTGGCGAAGACGAGCGACGGCAGCGTCGACGGCACCGGCAAGGTGCTCGGCGACCCTGCGGCCAACTGGTGGAGCAACGGGTATGTCACGGACGGCCCGGAAAACCTCACGGTATTCGACGGCCTCACGGGCCGTGCGATCGACACGACCACGTTCATCAACCGAGGCGAGCCGCGCGAGTGGGGCGGGATTGGCGGCAATGGCGGCAACGATGCGGGCACCAACCGTCGCGACCGTTTTAATGCCGCCATCGCCTACCTCGATGGGGTTCATCCCTCGCTTATCTGGGCCCGCGGTTATTATGGAATAACGGTCATCGCGGCGTGGGACCTCAAGGCCGGAAAACTTGCACCGCGCTGGGTCTTCGATTCCGGGAGCGGCATCGGCGGCGTCAATGCCTACACCGGTCAGGGCGCGCACAGCGTGAGGGTGGCGGATGTCGACGGCGATGGACGCGACGAGATCGTGTTTCACTCGATGGTGATCGATGACAACGGGAAGGGACTTTATTCGACGGGATTCCGCCATGGCGACGCGCTGCATGTCGGGGCCTTCGATCCGGCGCGGCCGACCGAGCTCGAGGTCTTCGGCGTTCACGAGAACGAGGGCGAGACGACCAAGTACGGCAGCCCCGGCGTGGCGATGTACAACGGGAAGGACGGCAAAACTCTCTGGCGCGATCTCGACAGCGCCGATGTGGGCCGCGGTGTGGCGGCGGACATCGATCCGCGTTATCCCGGCTTCGAGGCCTGGGGTGGGGCGAGCGGGCTGCGTGCGATCACCGGTGCGAATATCGGCCCGGCGCCGCGCTCGCAGAATTTCACGATCTATTGGGACGGCGACACCGGCGTCGAATTGCTCGATGGGAATCACATCGACAAGTGGGACTGGACCGCCGGCACGACGAGCCCGCTGCTGACCGCGCAGGGCGCGTCGTCAAACAACGGTTCGAAGTCCACGCCGACGCTCAGCGCGGACCTGTTCGGCGACTGGCGGGAGGAGCTGATCCTGCGCGCGACGGACAACCACTGCCTCTACGTCTACACGACGACGATCCCGACCGAGCACCGCATCTTCACGCTGATGCACGACCCGACCTATCGCCTCGCGATCGCGACCCAGAACGTCGGCTACAACCAACCCCCGCACGCCGGTTTCTATCTTGGCTTTGAAACGAAGTTTCCCGTACCCCGGCCGAACATTGTCCTGATCGAAAGGTAGGACTGACTTCGCGTAAAGGGAGAGGCCCGAACGACTGCCGACTATCTCCGGATCACCGGCTCACCCGTCTTGACGGTGATCTTTAGGCCGGCGGTCGCGACGTTGCGGGCGTTTTCGATCGTGAGGCCGGTGTTGGCGACGACGTCGCAGTTCTCGAAGGTGATCCCGTCGATGAAGCTGTCGGGCAGGCCGTGCATCGAGCCCACGGCGGTGGCGGTGCCGTGGAGGTTGATTATCCTGACGTTGCGGACGATGGGGAGAACTTTCGCGGGCGGGGCGATCGGGGCCACCATCCGCCAAGCCATGTTGAACTCGACCGCCTGGCGCACGCCGCGGAGCTCCATGTTCCGATAGGTGATATTCTCGACCACGCCGCCGCGGCTGGGCTGGCTCTTGAACCGGATCGGCGCCCAGTTGTCGGCCTCCGCAATACAGTCGCGGATCTCGACGTTGCGGATGCCGCCGGAGGTCTCACTGCCCATCGCGGCGCCGCCGTGCCCATAGGCGAAGACCGTCTTCTCGATGATGACGTCCTCGCACGGGCGCGCGACGCGGAGTCCGTCCTCATCCTTGCCGGACTTGAGCGAGATGCAGTCGTCGTTGACGTCGAAATAGCAGCCGGTGACCAGAACCTTCCGGCACGAGTCGATGTCCATGCCGTCGGAGCTTGGGATGTAATGCTCGGCCTTGGCGGTGAGATTCTCGGCGACGACGTTTTCGCAGTAGATAAAAACATAACCCCAGCGCGCCTGGTTTTTCAGGGTCAGGCCGGAAACACGGACGTCCGTGCAGTTCTGGAACACGAGGGCGCGCGGCGGCGTGGTAATGCTGATGGTGGTGCCGCGCCCCAGAACCACGCCAGCGGCGTTGATGCTCGGTGTCCTCGTGCGGTCCGGCGCGACGTTGAGCGTCGCGGTCGTGGGCAACGGTGAGGGATAAACCTCCGCTGGCAGCGGGAGGGGCACCGGGGCGGCGGCGACGGCCGGAGCGGCAGCAGCGGAGGGAGCGGAGCTTGCGGCCGCAGGAGCGGCGCCCCCGCGACCGGCTGGCGCCGCGGGCTGGGCCTGGCCGGTGCCGCGGCCGCCGCGCCCCTGGCCGAATCCCGCCCAGGCATCGCCGGAGCCATCGATGGTGCCGGCGCCTGTCACCTCGACGTTTTTCATGCCGACAAAATTGAGAAAAGCCGAGGTCCAGTAACGCTCGATGCCTTCCCAGCGCGTGTAGATCGCCGGGAAGTCATCCAACGTGATGGTACTTTTCAGGACAGCATCCTTTTCCACGAGGAGGTTGACCCCCTGCTTGAAGAAGAGCGCCCCGCTGAGGAACGTGCCTGCCGGGATTACTAGGGTGCCGCCGCCGGTCTGCGCGCAGGCGTCGATCGCGGACTGCAATGCCTTGGTGTTGACCGTTGTGCCATCGCCGACCGCGCCGTGCTCGGTGGCCACCCAGCGCTTGGCGGCCTGGGCGGGGAGGATAGTGGCGCCGGCCAGCAAAGTCAGGGTCAGGCCAAGGCCGCGCAGGGAACGGAGGAAAGAGTACATCGGGGTGGGGGTGGGCTGGTGCGACGGAACGGACATCGGAGCGATTGCGGGGTGGAGTCGGATCGGAAGATGCCCGGCGTCAGCGGCAACGCAATCTCCCGAGAGGCGGACCCCGAGGCCAGGGAACCGGGTTGGGCTGTGGAGGAGGAGATTTTCCTGAAACGGTCTGCATCAGCAGCCGTTCCGAATCCTGATCGGATCTCATCGCCGCCGCCCTCTGCGCTCTCAGCATGTAACACTCGGAAGATCCATGGATCGCGGCCGGCTCGTCGAGCCAGCCCTACCTCGAGAAGGCCCGGCTCACTTCTCGGCGAATTCCGCCGGCATGAAAATGTCCCAGTTGCCGAGATCCTTGCCGTTGAAAAGCGGCTGCCATCTCTCGACCGCGGTCAGGGATGCGCCGCCAGCAGGACGACCGCGATCAAGACTTCGCGGATGGGTCGCGCAGGCAGCATGACAATCCTGGAGGAGACTGGGAGGGGAAGGCGCAACGCATTCCGCCTTTTCTGCGGCGGGCTATTGCGGTTCTCGGAATGGGCGGACGCGACTTCAGTCCGACTCCAGTACGATCGTGTCATACATGAGGCCCGCGCCGGTGGTGCGGAGGGTGAGGGTGTTGGCGCCCTTCTTCAGCAGTGCGGCGGGGAAGGTGTATTCGTTGCGGGCGTAGCGGCCGCTGCGGTTGGTGGCGCGGCGGACGCTGGCGTCGTCGCCGTAGGAGAGGTTGCCGACATCGGTGCCGTTGAGGGACGCGACGACCGCGCCGCCGCCGCCGGCGATCGCGATCGTGAGGTAGCTATTGCCGGTGTAGTCCCGATCGAGGTTGAAGTTGACCGTCCACGTGCCGGTCTTCTGGGCGTAGTACCAGTCGGTGCGCTCTTTGCTTTGTCCGATGGTAAACACCAAGTCGGCGGGCACCTGCTGCATCCATTCGCTGGTGCGGGGCTGGTCGCCGAACTTGAATTCGCCCGCGAGGCGGTCGGCCTGGCCGATCTGCCAGAGCCGATTGGGGTGGTAGGGCGCATCCCAATCGATGGAACCCAGGTCGAGTTTGTCACCCTTCACCTCGACGCCGTCGCGGGCGAACGACTGCGTGATCGAGCCCTGGGTTTGCCAGGCGTAGAGGGTGTAAGTGCCCGGCCGAACGTGCGGCAGGGTGAAGCGCCCGTCGGCGTCGGCCTTCACGGAGAAGAGATAGTCGCCGGCCTGGGTGTAGAGGACGCTGGCGCGGTCCGTGGCCTGGCCGGCATTTACGACCGCCGTGGCTCCGGCCCGTCCGCCACCGCCGCCGCCGCCGCGCCCGGGATTAGCGGGCTGGCCGAGGATGACATAGGCGCCGGCCGCGGGGCGCGCATGGGAGAGCTTGAGCTGGCCGGTGACGGCCGTGCGGGCGAGGGGATAAAGCGGTTCGTCCACCCAGGCGTAGGGCCACAGCTTCTGTTGTTCATCGGCGGTTTTCCGGGCGTCGGCGATGATGGCCTCCGGGGTCGGTCCCGCGTTGATATAGAGATACCACGGCCCGTGGATCTTTTCGCCGTTGCGACCGCCGGCCGTGCCGCCGCCGCTGAAGTGGCCGCCCCCGATATAGTTCAGGATGAGCGCATCCTGGTGGACGGCGAGTTCCTGGCGCAGCGGGCCGCCGGCATAGGACTCGGTGCTGACCGGCATGAAGAAGGCGCCGAAGCCGTGGCCATAGTGGCCCCACATCGGGGACTCGGAGAAGTAGACGCAGTAGTCATACTTGGAATAGATCGTCCCGTCCGGCAGGCGCCAGGTCTCGTCGCCCGCGTTTCCGACGGGGGAGATCGCCTGGAGAAAGGCATAGGAGCGCTGCTGGCTGACGCGCTCGTTGGTCCAGGTCCAGTCGAGGAGGGACATGTCGAAGCGGTACATCGTGCGCATCTCGCCGCCGAACGGGCTTTTGATGATGACGTACGGGTGGATGCCGCTTTCGCCCTTGAGCATCACGTAGTGGTCCTCGAGGTAGGGCATGCCGGTGTCCACGAGTGCAAAATGCACCAGCTCAGGCGTGTTCTTCACGATCTTCACGACCCGCGTGTGCATGTAGCCGCCGCTGGCGTTGTAGTCGTGGTAGAAGGAGCGCTGGGCGTCGGTGTCCCGCGGCATGACCCCGTTGAGGTTGTGGATCAGTTCCTGACCGTTTTTCACCAGCGAGGTAGCGCTGATGTCGTTGCGGGTGTCGTGGCCGAACGTGATTTTGAGCAGGCCGTTGTCGAGGACGAGGTCCTTGATGTCGTCGGGGCTGTAGTCGCCGACCTTGGCGGATTCGCCGTTGAGGGTCATCCGCATCTCATTCGCGCCGCGGACGGCCGGGCAGGCGAGCAGGGCCAGTAGGAGGGAGAGGGGCAGGGCGATGCGCCGCTTTAGTTTCATGGGGTGGGGTGCGTTATCTCCAGGGCGGACTCAGGAGTTTTGCCGCCGGGGTCGGTGACCGCGGCGGCATCTTGAACTCATCGTTGTTGAAACCGGGCCCCGCCTTCAGCGAAGCAGGGCCATGGCGGTCCAGAGAATCGGGCCCTGGCCGTGCAGGTCGCCGGTCACCTTGTTGCGGTCGAGGTAGTATTTCAATTGGGCGGCGGGACCGGTGATCTTCTCGTTGAAGGCGGTGTTGGTGCCGACGCACACGTCCCTCACATTCGCGTTCTCGTCGAGGTTGCCGGCGAGGGCGAGCCAGGCCTTGCGCGCCGCGGGGCCGTAGGTTTCCGCCGGAAGCCAGCCGTGTTTGACGCCGGTGACCATGGCGAAGGTGAACATCCCGGTGCCGGACGATTCCAGCCAAGACTCGGGCTTGTCCACCAGCTGCCGCCAGCGGCCGTCCTCGCTCTGATATTTCAACAGGGCGGCCATCATCGTCCGGTAGCCGGCGAGGATACGCGCGCGCTGCGGGTGGTCGGCGGGCAGTTCCGTCAGCAGCTCTGTCATGCCCGCGGCGAACCAGCCGTTGCCGCGGCTCCAGCAAAAAGGGGAATCGGCCGCGTGGAAGAACAGCCCGTTCGGCTGCTGCAGCTTGTCGAGGTACGCCACGGCGGTCGCGGCGGCGTGGTCGAGGTACTTCGGATCATGGGTGGCGCGGAAGGCCTGCACCTGCACGAGCGAGATCATGTAGATGTCGTCCACCCAGTAACGCGCCTCGCGGGTGACGCCATCGGGCGTCGGAGCGGCCCACTGCTTGTCGGCGAGGCCTTTCCCGATGGTCAGGTATTTCTCGTCCTTAGTCTGCAGGTAGAGCTCAAGCGGGACACCCCCGAAGACGCGGAAATCCACGTGGGCGTCGGGCGAGATCTTCTTGGCCCCCTCGGGCGTGAGGAGCGGGTCGAACTTGGCGATGAGCCGCTGGCGCAGCTCCGCGTTCCTGGACAGCTTGGCGACCTCGAGGGCGCCGTACCAGTTGATGACCTCGGGATAGATGACGTAGGGTCGCTTGCCCTGGTCCACCTCGAGGGTGCGCGTGATGAAGTTATCCGCCACGCGGGCGCCGATCTCGGTCGGGGACATGCCGGCCGGCCAGTCGGTGAAGAACTTGGACTGGGTCGGGAGCGTTGAGGTGCATCCTGCGAGCAGCAGGACGAGGGGAAGAAACGTGGGGCGAAGGTTCATGATGAGGGAGGAGTGGGGTTTACTCGGCGGTCACCTTCACCGAGACGGGCGCCGTCAGGCCTTGGGCGAACTGGTCGACGTAGGTCTTAAAGGAGGCGTAATCGGTGAACTGGCCGCTCTTTTCCCAGTAAAAACCGGCCCAGTAGGACACCGTGTTGTCGGCGCCGGCCTTCACGAGGAGCAGGTGGTTCGTGTTGTCCTCGGCCGCCTGGTCGAGCGCCCGGGGGTCGACGACGAGCGCAATGCCCTGCATGCCCTGGTTCTTCTCGACCTTTTCCGAGAGGGTGAGGATGCCGCGCGCGGTGTTGAGATCCTTGGTCGCGCCGGCGACTTTCTTCAGGCCGACGCCCACGGTCAGGGCTGTCGGCGTCGCGGGTTTGTAGGTGCTGACGTAGTGATCGAGGTTCTGGCCGCCATCGAGCGAGATGCGCTTCGTCTCGGTGGCCTTCACGCCGTTCACGTCGAAGGCCTCGTAATCGAGCTCGAAGAGGACGCGGACCGGGCCGTTGGCGAGCACGCGCGAGGCGACGAAGTTTTTCGAGACCCAGAGCTTGTCCGCGGCCCAGAGGCCGCTGCCGCCGTTGCCGCGGGTCGCGCCGGCGGAGTAGAAGTCCGCGCCCTCGCCATGGTCGACGTGATAGTCGTCGGCGAGATACCAGTCGTTGATCACCATCCTGGGGGTGCGCTTGCTCCAGATGTCGATCGTGCTGCTGGTGAGCGGCTCGCCCTGCCAGGTCTCGAGTCCCTTGCCGTAGGTGCGGTGGGCGATGCGGTCGTTTTCCCAAGCGAAGTCGTCGAAGCGCTCGCGCACGAAGCGGCCGAAGGCCTGGTACTGTTCCTTGGTGAAGGTCTGCTTGGCGCCGACGTTGGCCGTGAATTTCTTGGATTCGCCCGCGGCGAAATCCGCCTGAAAGATCACCATGTCCGGCAGGTGGAAGGCGTCGAAGTCGGTGTCCACCGCCTGCGTCAGGACCTCCTTGCCGGCGGCATCCGTGATGTGGACCTTGGCGAAATCCTTTTCGTTAAGCGGGGCGAGGTCCTTGGCCGAAAGCTCGATGGTCTGGCTCGCGCGGGCGAAGGGCAGAGGATTTGTCGCCGCGATGGCGAGCTTCGCGTTCGAGGGCGCAGCAGCGGCGCCGAAGGCCGCGAGCGGCGACAGGAACAGGAAAAGGAGCGTGGGAGTTTTCATTGAGCGGGAGAGAGGGGAAGGGGTGATCAGAGGGGAGTGAGGCGGATGGCGCGCAGTTCGAAGAGATGGCCCTCGAGCTGGAAGCCGATCCGGCCGGAGGCGGGGGTGCATTTCGTGACCTTGTTTTGGAGCACGCCGTTGAGGGTGGTCTCGATGGTGTCGCCGCGGACCACGATGTCGGCGGTGTTCCACTCGCCGGCGGGTTTCTCGCTGGCATCCTTCTGGCGGTTGGCGGTGAGGCCGGCGTTGGCCTCGGCGTTGGCCGCGCTGGCCATGGAGATCATATCCCCGGCGCGGGTGGACTTGAGCTGCATCTGAAAGCTGATCGGCCACAGGCCTTGCTGCAGGGCCCCGGGGGAAACGTGGAGCAGGATACCGCCGTTGGTGCTGGCGGTGACGGTGCCCGTCCAGCGCCACTCGACGTGGAGCCGGTAGTTCTCCCGCACCTCGGGCAGCAGGAGAAAGCCGGTGGCCTTGCCGGCCACGCCGGTGATCGCGATCACGCCGTCCTTAACTTGGCAGACGTCGGCGAGGTTCGCGGGCTGGCCGGCGGCGATGTAGGTCCAGCCGTCGAGATTCCGGCCGTTGAAGAGATCGACCGGTATGGTCACGGGCACCATTTTCGCGTCGGGCAATTTGAACATCACCACGGGGACCGGCGCCGGTGTCGCCGGGGCCGTGCTCTCCGCGGCTGAAACCTGGGCGCCTGCTACAAGCAGGGCGAAGGTGCCAATGAGGACGCGAGCCAGCCGGGTTTTTCCGTGGTGTTTCATGACGGGGTACTGCCAAGATCCGTGGGGTAAGCCTTGGGGAAGAACGCAGGTTGTTTAAAGCTTCCACCGGCGCCAATGGAATTAATGCCACTGGCAAACTTCTGTTTCACTGGTGAAATTTAATTCGTTGCTCCTTTTCCCCCGCTGTTTCGCGCTCGCCGCGCTCGCGCTCGCGCCGTTGCCGGCCCAGGTGCCGGCGGCGCTGCAGGTCACGCCGAACCTCGCCCCCCAGATTGAACGGCCGCTGCGCTACCGTCCGGACGGCAGCGACTTTGTGATCGAGAACGGCGCGGAGTTTTTCAACCGCCCGCTCTACGGCGGGAACACCGGCTTCCGCGTCGATGCGGGGGACAAGCCCGAGTTCACCTTGTACCTGCCCGGGCGGGGCGGAAATCTGCGGCTGGGTTTCAAGACCGCCGGCGGCACGAAGTGGCTCTTCGAGGCGGACCGGGTCACGTCCCGCTACCGGCCGGGCTCCATGCTCTACGAGGTGCGCGATCCGTTGCTCGGCGCCGCCGGAGTCCTGAATGTCACCGTGCTCGCGCTGGCCGACACCGAGGGATTGGTCGTGCGGGCCGAGCTCAGCGGTGCCGCGGCCCCGGTTGAGCTGGTGTGGGCCTATGGCGGGGTGAATGGGCAGCGCGGCACGCGCGATGGCGACATCGGCACCGAGAGCGTGCCGATCAGCGAATATTTCCAGCTCAAGCCCGAGTTTTGCCGCAACAACACGTTCGTGTTGGCGGACCGGACCTTCACGCTGCGCGCGGCCGCCGTCACCATCGTCGGACTCGCGCCGGCCGGGACGACGCTCGCCGTCGCGGATGCCGACCGTTGGTCGACGTGGGAGGATCTGGCGGCGTCCGCCTCGGGTCCGGCCCCGGTGCTGCCCGTGGTCATCGGCCGGGTGGTGCTCCGCGCTGGGGAGCCGCAATTCCTGGCGCTGCAGCGCCCGCCCGCCGCCGGCGCTGCGGCCAGTTTGCTTCTGCCCGTGTTTAAGTTCGAGGAACTTCCGGCCGTGTTGGCCGCGACCGAGGAGCATTTCCGCGAACTCCGCAACAGCGTGAGCGTGGACACTCCGGACCCTTATCTGAATGCCGCGGTCGGCGCGCTGAACGTGGCCGTCGACGCGGCCTGGGACGAGGCCCAGGGCGCCATCATGCATGGCGCCGTTGCGTGGCGCCAGCGGCTCCTCGGCTGGCGCGGTCCGTATGCGCTGGACGCGCTCGGGACGCATGACCGGGCGCGCCGCAACTTCGAGACCTGGGCGACGCGCCAGAACACGAGCCCGATTCCCGATCAGCTCCCGCCGCCGGACGAGGCGACCAATCTGGCCCGTTCCGAAGCGGCGCTGCACAGCAACGGCGACATCTCGAATTCGCACTACGACATGAACGCCGTGTTCATCGACGCGCTGTTCCGCCACCTGCAGTGGACGGGGGACCTCGATTTTGCGCGACGGATGTGGCCGGTGATCGAGCGCCACCTCGCGTGGGAGGAGCGGCTTTTTCGGCGACCCTTCGGCCCGGACAAACAACCGCTCTATGAGGCGTACGCCTCAATCTGGGCCAGCGACGACCTCGGTTACAACGGCGGCGGCGTAGCCTATGCCTCCGCCGACAATTTCGCGCACCACGCGGCAGCGGGACTGATCGCCCGGCGGCTGGGGATCGACCCGAGGCCCTATTTGCAGGAGGCCACCGCCATCGGCACCGCGATGCTCGACCACCTCTGGCTCGGCGACCGCGGCTGGTTCGCCGAGTACAAGGATCTCCTCGGGGACCAACCGGTGCATCCCGCCGCCGGGCTGTGGTCGTTCTACCACCCGCTCGACGCCGGGATCCCGAGCTCCTTCGAGGCGTGGGAGATGACGCGCTACGTTGACACCCAGATCCCGCATATCCCTGTGCGCGGCCCCGGTGTGCCGACCGACCAACCCTACGAGGTCCTCGCGACGACCAACTGGATGCCCTATTCATGGTCGGCCAACAACGTGGTCATGGGCGAGGTGGTCCACACGGCCCTCGGCTACTGGCAGGCGCGGCGCGGCGAGGAGGCCTACCGCCTGACGAAGGCGGCCCTGCTCGCGAGCATGTACATGGGCATCAGCCCGGGAAATGTCGGCTCGATGGACTACCTCGATGTCTACCGGCGGGAATCGCAGCGTGATTTCGCCGACGGCGGCGGCGTGTTGTCCCGCGCGGTGATCGAGGGACTGTTCGGCCTCGCGCCCAACCTTTTCACCGGCGACCTGCGGGTCTCACCGGCGTTTCCGGAGTCGTGGGGTCGCGCGTCGTTGCATCACCCGGACGTCGACTTCTCCTTCACCCGCCAGGGCGACACGGACACCTATTACATCGAGCCGCATTTTGAGAAGCCGGTGTCGCTGACCCTGGTCCTGCC
>CAIYFD010000267.1 GCA_903925425.1 uncultured Opitutia bacterium
AATGAGGAGGGCATGGACATTTCGCTGGCTGGCGTGGATGGCAGCGCCAACCCGCCGCGGCAAGGCCGGCGTGTGGACGGCAATCGGTCTGGTCCAAGCCGGCAGGGTTGCCTTTCCCCTTCCCTTCCCGGCAGGGATTCACTTTCAATTTCCGGCCCGATGTCATCCGCCCACCTCTACGCCCAGGAGACCGAGTTCGCGCTCCTGGAGCGGCTCCTGCCCCACCTGCAGTCCCGCACCTTCCTCGACATCGGCGCCGAGAAGGGGACGTTCGCGCAGTTCCTCATCGACCGCGGCTGCACCGGCACGTTGTTCGAGCCTTTCCCGGGCCATCAGGCAGCCCTCGCTGAACTGGCGGCGCGCACCGGCGCCAAGGTCATGAACTGCGCCGTCGATCGCGAGGATCGGAAGGCCCAGTTCCATGTCGCCTCCGACGAGGCCGGCCAGGCGGTCGATTATTACCATTCCCTGCACAAGATCGAGGCCGACGACCGCGTGCGCCACACGAAGGTGATCGATGTCCAGTGCCGCTCACTCGCCAGCCTCGCCGCGGCCGGCGAAATCCCGACCAAGATCGGCGTGCTCAAGACCGACACCGAGGGCAACGACCTCGCCGTCATGCAGGGCATCGGCCCGGTGCACGCCGAGGTACTGATCTGCGAGTTCTTCACCGAGGGCCTCTACCGCGGCTGGCGCGACGCCCATCCTCGGGGCCTGATCGAGCGCGCCGAGCAGATGGGTTTCTCCCAGTACCTCGCCTTCAAGCGCTGGGAGGGCCAGGAAATCGTTTCGCTCAAGCCCGCCGTTTTCCTGCCCAAGCAGTGGGGCAACCTCGTCTTTCTCCGTCTCAAGACCTTCCGCGATGCCCAGGAGTCGATCCTCAAGCTCGTCGCCGCCAGCGAGCAGCGCCTGTTCGAGGCCGTGAACGACCTGACCAAGGCCGCGACCGAGAAGGAAGCCGTCATCCAGCGCCTGCTGGCCCGGCCGTAGCCGACCGGGGAAGGTTTTGCCACAGAGGCACAGAGCTCACGGAGCCCAAGCCTCGTTTTCTAACCACAGAGTACACGATCTGGGTTTTCGATCCGGGGAACCACGGAATACACGGAAGACACAGGAAATTACTCCGACTGGTTTCCGCGTATTCCGTGGTTTTTGTCGTTAAAAAATCCGGGATTGGGGTTTGTGACCCAAAAACAAAAACCAACGAGGCTTGGGCTCCGTGAGCTCTGTGCCTCTGTGGCAAAAAATCCGGTTCGATCCGTGAAATCCGCGGTTAAACAGGGTCGGAGATCACAGGTTGACTTCACGGTGGCGGAAACGGCACCTTGACCCCCTATTTTTCGAAGCAATGGGGGATATCAACTTCTCGATCGATACCGGGCTGGTGGAGGCGCTAAAGCGCGAGCTGGGCCTTACCCTCTTCGTCGAGACCGGCACCTTCGAGGGTGACGCCATCGAGATCGCCCGCCCCTACTTCGACCTCATCCACTCGATCGAGCTGTCGCCGGAGTACTACGAGCTGGCCAAGTCCCGATTTGCCAACGACTCGGGCGTCAAACTCTACCTCGGGGACTCCGCCAAGGAGCTCGCCGCCCTCCGGCCCGTTTTTGAGGGCCAGCCCACCCTCTTCTGGCTCGATGCCCACTGGTGCGTCGCCCAAAACACCGGCGGCGAGAAGTCCCAATGCCCCCTCCTCGCCGAGATCCGGGGCATCGGCCGGCTCAACGACCGCAGCGCCATCATGATCGATGACGCCCGCCTCTTCACCAGCCCCCCGCCCCACCCGCATGAGATCAGCCAGTGGCCGCGCCTCGACGAGGTGATCGACGCCCTGCGCGCCGCCGGCGGCAAGGATCACGAGCTCAAGATATTCAACGACGTCTTCGTCTTCGCGCCCCGCCTCGCCAACGCCGCGCTCACGGGGCACATGTCGCGCAACACGGTCACGCTCCTGAAGATCAAGGACAAGGCCGACGGCTATGACGTGCTCGACGCGCAGCTGAACGAGAAGCACGCCGAGAACACCGCCCTCAAGCGCGCGGCGGTCGAGAAGGACACCGAAATCGCCGCCCTCAAGGCGGCCGCCGACACCAAGGACACCGAGATCGGCGACCTGAAACGCGAGACGGACTTCAAGGACACCGAGATCTCCGAGCTCAAGAAGGCCGCCGACGACATCAAGGCCGAGCTCGAGGCCGAGTGCGCCCAAAAGGACACCGAAATCGCCGAGCTCAAGACCGAAACCGATGGCAAGGACACGGAGATCGTCAGCCTTAAACAGGTGTCGAACGAGCGCGAGCAACTCATCTTCACCCTCGATGGTCACGTGCGCGAGTACCAGCGCATCGTCGGCGTGCTCAACCCCACCATCGCGGCCAAGGACCAGGAAATCGCCGCCTTGACGGGCCGCTCCGCCGAGCTGTCCAGCCGGCTCGAATCCCTTGCGGCGCTTAACGCTGCGCTGGAAAAGCGGGAAGCTGACCTGCGCGCCAAGTACGACTCCCAAGCGTTACGCCTCCGCGCCCTGCCCGCCGACGCGTTGCAGTGGGGCGAGGCGGTCCTGCTCAAGGAAAACCACATTCGTAACCTCGACGCGATCATCGTCACCCGCGACGGCGATCTGGCGAATCTCCGCCGGGAGCTGGCAGCGCGCGAGACCTCGCTCGGCGAAATGGCCGGCGCCCAGTCGCACCACGAGGTTGCCAAGTTTCACCTGCGTCAGCTCGCGGCCAAGGAGGCCGTGATCCAGCAGCTTAGCACGGCCTGCGCCGAGCGAGAAACCCTGATCAAACGCCTGAGCTTCGAGGCGGCCGGGATCGGCC
Organism: uncultured Opitutia bacterium; assembly: GCA_903925425.1. Taxonomy (GTDB): domain Bacteria; phylum Verrucomicrobiota; class Verrucomicrobiia; order Opitutales; family Opitutaceae; genus CAIYFD01. The sequence goes on from CAIYFD010000267.1 coordinate 2,823, forward strand.
CCCGGTTGACCAAGCTCTGGACCGGTGCCCGCGAGCACGTCCGCCTGAACATCAGCCAGCCGGCGGGTGAATGGCTTTTCCGCCACGTGGTGGAGAAACACGAGATGCAGGTCGGGATCCTGAAGCAGCATGAGCCGCGCGAGATCCGCTGGGACAAGCTGCCCAAGGCCAGCCTGCCGGAGTCCAAGCTCCCGCGCGTCGGCATCGTGACGCCCTCGTACAACCAAGAGGCGTTCGTTGGGAGCACGATCCTGAGCGTGCTCAACCAGAATTATCCCAAGCTGGAGTACGTGGTGCAGGACGGCGGCTCGAAGGACGGGAGCCCGGCGATCATCGCCCGGCACGCGGACCGGCTGAAGCACTGGGAATCGACGCCGGACAAGGGCCAGGGCCATGCGATCCAGCTCGGCTTCCGCCACCTCGAGCACCTCGGACCGGACGACGTGATGGCCTACCTGAATTCGGACGACTTGCTCGCGCCGCGCACGGTGCGGTACGTGGCGGAGTACTTCGCCACCCACCCGGAGGTCGACGTGATCTACGGCAACCGTATCATCATCGACGACCACGACCACGAGGTCGGGCGCTGGGTGATGCCGCCGCACGACCCGCGCACGCTCGAATGGATCGACTACGTGCCGCAGGAGACCCTGTTCTGGCGCAAGAAGGTCTGGGACCGCGCGGGCGGCATCGACCGCAACTTCCAGTTCGCCCTCGACTGGGACCTGTTGCTGCGGTTCGCCGCCGTCGGGGCCCGGACCGTGCGGCTGCCGTACGCGCTCGGCTGCTTCCGGGTGCACCCGAAGCAAAAAACCAGCGAACACATCCACTCCGTGGGCAATGACGAGATGACCATGCTCCGGCTGCGCCTGCACCCGGAGGGCATCGACCCGGCCCGGATCGAACATTACGCCCGCAAGACCCGGTTCCGCGGGGCGGTCTGCTCCCGTCTGGCCGGATGGGGAATCCGCCTCTGACGGGTCTTGCCCCCGCGCCTCCCAGCCTGCTCCAATCACTGCCTTCATGCTGCCGCTGTTCCTCATTCTCGGTCTCTTTCTCTTCTTCACCCTCATCGGGCAGGCGGTGCTCGCCGGGCTGAAGGTCCGGTTCGGGGTGCTCTGGAGCTGGCTGCTTTCGCCCACGATGGGCATGGGAATCACGGTTCTCGTGATCAACAGCTTCAGCAAATGGGGCCAGCCGGTGGGCGCGATAGGACCGGGTGCGACGATCGGCATGGCTGTGGTGGCGATTGCTATCCTGCTCTGGCGGCGTCCGCCGTTCCCGGGCCGCGCCCTTTGGCCGGTCGGGCTGATACTGCTGGCGTTCATTGCCTACACCGGCTGGCCGATGTTCCGCTTCGGTTTCAACTGGATCAGCTACGGTAACGACGACATGGCGAACTACACCCTCGCCGCCGAACGCTTCCTCAAGAACAGCTATTATTTCCTGCCGGAGCAGACGCAGCTGGAAGGAACCGACTACAGCCAGGCCTTCTGGTTCATGCATGCGCTCCAGCAGATCCGGCCGGGCAGCGAACTGCTGCTCTCCTGGGCCTGCTCGATCACGGGCCTCAACCCGCACCAGGTCTTCATGCCGGTGATCTTCGCGCTCTCGCTGGTGCAGATCTGCTGCCTCGGCGCCCTGGTGCTCTTCCGCGGCCGCTTGCGCCAGCTCGCGATGGTCGCGATGGGGCTGCTCGTGATCAGCCCGCTTTTCACGCTCGGCACCCTTTACCAGTTGATCGCTCAGGTGGGCGGCATCGCCCTGCTGATCGCGGCCTGCTCGCTGCTCCTCCGTCAGGTGCGGTTCCGCTGGAACAGCGTGATCGCGACCGGCCTGCTGGTCGCCTCCATGGGCATCACCTATCCCGAGGTCGCCCCGTTCATCGCGCTCAGCATCGGCGTCTACGCCGTGTGGCTCCGACTTCGGCACCGCATGGACCTCGCCCCGTTTGTGCGCCGGATCGTCGCGATCGGGGCCCTCACGTTCCTCTTCATGGGGACCAACACCTACCAGTTCGCCAACACCCTGATCCTGCAGTCGCTTGGCTCCGCCGGCCTCGGGGCGATGGCGGACATCGCGCAGATTGACGGGTTGGTCCTGTTCCCCTGGACGCTGGTGCCGTCGTTCCTACCGATGGTCTTCGGCCTGCACCCGTTCGGCGAGGTGGGTTCCGACCCCTGGCTGAGCATCTTGATCGGCCTCGGCATCATCTTCATGGCCTTCCTGCTCTACCGGGTCGCCCGGAGTCTGTGGCGCGGGACGCCCGCCGGGGTGCTGGGCACGATCATGATCCCGCTCGGGTTCTACCTGTTCTTCAAGGGACAGGACTTCGGGCTTTTCAAGCTCGGCATGTTTGCCCAGCCCGTGGTCGCATTTGCGCTGGCCCAGACTTATGTCCTGATCCGGGAGCGCCGGCAGAAGGCCGCGCTGGCCGTGCTCGTGGTCTATTTTGCCGGGACGGTCTACAGCCACTACTACTACGTCCGCGCCAGTGTCGGTGACCGCGGCGGCGGCCTCGCCGAGGTCGTCGGCGCCTCCGAGAAGGGCATCGCGTTCAAGCCGCCGGCAGACGTGAAGTACGACGCCATTGAGAGCGACATCACCAACGTGGTCAGCGCGAAATTCCTCGCGATGTACACCATCGGCACCGACACGCGTTTTCTCAGCCGCGCCTACATGGACAACGTGGCGAACATCGCCCCGCTGGATTTCCTCCGCGATCCGTCGCCGGAATACGCCGACAAGCGCAGCCAGATGCTCCGCCCCCTCCGGATGCTGCGCTGGATGCTACCCGACGAGCTGATGACCGGCCACGTGGCCGGGTACAGCATGATGGCGATGAAATCCATCGACAACTCCTGGGCGGAAACGAGCTTCCGGCACCTCGAGTACAAGAACCCGCTCTTCGTCGCACTCCAGACGAAGTACGACCACTTCAATAAATTCACCTCCCTGATCGGCGAGGAGACCGGCTGGCGGGAGCAGGCGGTCTACATGTTCAAGCCCCTCGCCGAGGTGCAAAACCGCCTCGTCTTCATCCATTCGGAAAAGGGTCCCCATTATTATTCGTCGGCCCGCTACCGGGCCTCGTTCTTCCAGCGCGAAAAGGAACCCGTCAGCGGCGGCACCCAGTCGTTCCATGGCTCGGGCCAGTACGCCCTTTTCGAGGTGCTCAATCCCAGCGAGAACATCCGCCTGATGGTCGATTTCACCCGCACCTCGCTGGGTGGCTCGCGCTCCTACCTGCCCACCGGGGCCCGGATTCTCGGCGACGAGGACTACTCCATGGGTTTTGTCGGCTCGGGCAGCGCCCGCGTGTTCTCGCAGCCGATCAAGCCCCAGGAGTTCGAGGGACTGAGCTACGTCACCCTCGATTTTGGCGAGGACCCGGCGCTGATCATGAAGCACGTCACCGGCCTGATGCGGATGTACGGCCTCAAGTACAACCTCGACGACCGCAAACTCGTCGGCTTCACCCGCGACATCTCGCTCATCACCGACGAGCAGTACCGGCGCATGAAGCGCCCGACCGCGATCACCAAGCTGCCGGACGACCTCTACGCCAACCCGGGCTTGGAATACAGCGGCCTGTTCGAGGACGGCTGGATCGGCGAACGCGCCTTCGTGAACCTGGCCGGCTCCCGGCAGGGTGATGTGGTGACCTTCAAGGGCGTGATCCCCGACCTGCCGGATTACCGCGCGAACGGCGTCGTGCTGACCATGACGATCGGCGGCGGCACCCCCGAGCCGGTGGTCCTGCACCCGGGCAAGTTCACGCTCAACCGCTTCGTCCCGGCGGACTGCGACATCACCAATATCCAGCTGCAGTTCAGCAAGGCGGAGACCTACGGCAAGGTCGACGCGCGTCAGCTCAGCGCCTTCGTCGAGGAGCTGTCCGTCAGTCCCCTCGATGACCTCATGGCCGTGATCGAGGCCGGCGACCGCAAGTCCGACAGCTTCCAACTCCGGGGCCTCGACATCGACGGCTGGGCCGCCAAGGGCGCGTCCCTGCGACTGCCGGCCTCCAGCCAGGCCCAGGTGCTGGATCTCCGCCTCGAAATTCCCGGCTGGGCGCCCACCAGCCCCGGCAACCTCCAGGTCACCGTCAACGGCCAGATCGTGCACGCCGCGCCGACGACCTCGGCGACCTATCTCGACCTCGCCTTGCCCCGGCCCGCCGGTGTCGCGCGCGTCATCGCCCTCTCCGCCGAGCGTGATTTCGCCCTGCCCAACCAGGACAAGCAGCGTTCCTACCG
>CAIYFD010000268.1 GCA_903925425.1 uncultured Opitutia bacterium
GCGTCGAGAAGCGCCGTCGCAGTCGCTCCAAGTACGGAGTCAAGCGTCCGAAGGCCGCCAAATAATTCCGTCAATCAACCATCTTTGAATCATGTCACGCCGTCACAGAGCCGATAAACGTCAGGTTGCTCCGGATGCCCGCTACAGCAGCGCGCTTGTTGCCCACTTGGTCAATGTGATCATGAAAAGCGGGAAGAAGAATCTCGCCCAGCGGATCGTTTACGGCGCATTCGAGAAGGTCTCGGAGAAGCTCGAGAAGGGTGATCCCGTGGATCTGCTCCTCGGTGCACTCGAGAACGCCCGTCCTCGCCTCGAGGTGAAGAGCCGCCGTGTCGGCGGCGCGACCTACCAGGTCCCGATTGAAATTTCGTTCGAACGCCAAGAGAGCCTCGCATTGCGTTGGATTGTTGACGCCGCTTCTGGCCGGAAGGGCACGCCGATGAAAGACGCCCTCGCGGCGGAGATCGTCGATGCTTACAATAACACCGGCAGTGTCGTGAAAAAGAAGGAAGACACGCACAAGATGGCGCAGGCCAATCGGGCCTTTGCACATCTCCGTTGGTAACGTTTTCAGTCCCCTCTTGATCATGTCAGCTGTTTCCGCACCCGTCATTACTGTCGTTACCGACAAGGCCAAGGTTTCCTCGGTTAACTCCAAGGACCGTCCCTTTCCGTTGGAATGGACGCGCAACATCGGCATCGCCGCGCACATTGATGCCGGCAAGACAACCACGACGGAGCGCATCCTGTTCTACTCCGGCGCCGTCCACAAGATGGGCGAAGTGCATGAAGGCACCACCGTGACGGACTGGATGGAGCAGGAGCGCGAGCGTGGTATCACCATCACAGCCGCCGCCATTTCTTGTGCTTGGAATGCTTCTTGGGGCCCCTGGAAGGGGATCAAGCAGCGCATCAACATCATCGACACTCCCGGCCACGTGGATTTCACGGCTGAGGTGGAGCGCTCGCTCCGTGTGCTCGACGGTGCGGTCGCCGTGTTTGACGCAGTCGCAGGCGTACAGCCCCAGTCCGAGACCGTCTGGCGCCAGGCCAACAAGTACAAGGTCCCGCGCATTGCGTTCATCAACAAGATGGACCGCGTCGGCGCCGATTTCTTCCGCTGCATTGAGGACATCCGTACGAAGCTCAAGGCGAACGCCCACGCCCTCTACCTGCCGATCGGCGCCGAGGAGAATTTCACCGGTCTCATCGATCTCGTCCAGAACGTTGCCTATACTTTCGAGGACAACCCCGCCGATCCCCTGGGGATGAATCCAGTCACGGTTGAGATTCCGGAGGCGATGAAGGCCAAGGCGAAGGAATATCGTGACAAGCTCATTGAGGCGGTTTGCGATTTCGATGACGTGATTGCGGAGAAATATCTCGCGGGTGAGGAGATCAGCGTCAACGAGCTGATGCTCGGCGTCCGTAAAGCCACAATCTCTCTGCAGTTCACGGGCGTTTTCCCTGGTTCTGCTTTCAAGAAAAAGGGCGTGCAGCGCCTGCTCGATTGCGTGGTTAACTACCTCCCGAGCCCGATCGATGTGCCGCCCATGCACGGGCAGGACAGTGATGGGAATACGGTCGAGGCGGTCGTGAACGACAAGGCCAAGCTTGCCGGTCTCGCCTTCAAGCTCTGGAACGACCCCTTCGTCGGTCGTCTTGTCTTCTTCCGCGTATACACCGGGCAGCTGCCGCGCGGCATGGCTCTCTACAATCCCCGTACCCGACGCACCGAGCGCGTCTCGCGTCTCGTTCTGATGCGCGCGATCGAGCGTGAGGAAATTGACGTGGCCTACGCCGGTGACATTTGCGCCGTCGTTGGCGTGAAAGACGTCATCACGGGTGACACGCTGTGCGACGAGGATTTCGACATCCGTCTTGAGCCGCCATCCTTCCCCGAGCCCGTCATCTCGATGTCGATCGAGCCGAATTCGAAGGCGGACCAGGAAAAACTCGGCGTGGCGCTACAGCGTCTCGTGGCCGAGGATCCTACGCTCCGCGTCAAGACGGACCAGGACACGGGCCAGACGATTCTCGCCGGCATGGGCGAACTGCATCTTGAGATCATCATTGATCGCATGAAGCGCGAGTTCAAGGTCGAGGCGACTTCGGGGAAGCCGCAGATCGCATACCGCGAGACGATTGCCAAACCCGCTGACGGCGAAGGGAAATTTATCCGCCAGTCGGGTGGTAAGGGTCAGTACGGCCATGTCGTCATCAAGATTGAACCGAACGTGAAGGGGAAGGGCATCGAGATCCTCAATGAAACCGTCGGTGGTTCGATTCCGAAGGAATTCATCAAGCCCGCGATGGAAGGGATTCGCCAAGGCACCAACAATGGTGTCGTGGCCGGCTTCCCGGTCGTCGACGCCATTATCAAGATCGTTGATGGCTCTTTCCACGAAGTGGATTCGTCCGAACTTGCGTTCACGATGGCCGGTATCTTCGCGTTCAAGGATGCGATGAAAAATGCCAACCCCATCCTCCTCGAGCCCATCATGGGCGTCGAGGTGACCACCCCTGAGGAGTACCAGGGTGATCTCATGGGTGACATCAACCGTCGCCGCGGACAGATCCAAGGCATGGAGAACAAGTCCGGCGCCTGCATCATCAATGCTCACGTCCCACTCGAATTGCTTTTCGGCTATGTGACCGACATTCGGTCTCTCTCCAAGGGTCGCGCCAGCGCCGGCATCACCCCGTCGCATTTCGAGCAGGTGCCGAATTCTCTTCTCGCTAAGATTGTCGAAACCAACGCCAAGGGGCCCGCTCGCAGCTAAACCTCGTTCTTTTATCGCTATGAAAGGCCAACGCATTCGCATCAAGCTCCAGGGTTTTGACTATCGGGTCATCGACCAGTCCGCCTCCGAGATCGTCGAGACCGCCAAGCGCTCCGGCGCCCGGGTCTCCGGTCCCATTCCCTTTCCGACCCGGATCGAGAAGCTTTCCGTCAATCGCTCCCCGCACGTCGACAAGAAGTCGATGGAGCAGTTTGAGACGCGTACGCACAAGCGTCTCATCGACATCATCGAGCCGACCGCGCAGACCGTGGACGAGCTCAAGAAACTGAATCTCCCGTCCGGCGTGGACATCACCATCAACGTGTAATTTTTCCCGTTCTACAGTTAGCAGTTGCCTGTGTGCGCACCGCGCACCGCCAGGCCCCTCGCTAAAGTAGGTCCTATTTGGAAACCGCTTAGCCCAATGATCTCATCACTACTCGGCAAGAAAATCGGCATGACCCAGGTCTATGACGCTCAAAACGTCTTGGTCCCGGTCACCGTTTTGGAGGCTGGACCTTGCGCCGTGGTCCAAGTTAAGACGACCGAAAGCGACGGCTATAATGCCGTCCAAATCGGATTCGCCTCCAAGAAGGATAAGAACTCTAGCAAGGCCGAGCTGGCCCATGCCAAGAAGGGTGGGCTGCAGGCAGCTCCCCGGGTTCTCAGCGAAGTCCGCTTGGACGCCGCCCCCACGCTCAAGATCGGCGATGTCGTCACCGTCAGCACCTTCAGCGAAGGCCAGCTGGTCGATGTGATTGGCATCACGAAGGGCAAAGGTTTTCAGGGCGTGGTTAAACGCTTCCGGGTCGCCGGCGGTCCCGCCGCGCACGGCTCGATGTTCCATCGCCGCATCGGCTCAATCGGTATGCGCCAAACCCCCGGCCGCACTTGGAAGAACCAATCGATGCCCGGACACATGGGCAGCGAACGCCGCACGGTGCAGAATCTCCGTGTCGTCAAAGTCATCGCCGACAAGAACCTGATCCTCGTCAAGGGCGCCATCCCCGGTGCCAATGGCGACGACGTGATCGTTCGCTTGGCAATCAAGGGTCAGCCCAAGGCGGTCAAAGCCTAACCTGGAGATCCCGCACACATGAAACTTACCGTATTCAGCTCCGACGGCACAACCAGCCGCGAACAGGACTTTTCCGGCCTGCCGACCTTCGAAGGCGACAAGGGCCAGCAAGCCGTCAAGGAAGTGATCGTGGCGATCCAGGCGAACAATCGCCAGGGCACCCACTCCACCAAGACGCGCGGCGAAGTCCGCGGCGGCGGCAAGAAGCCGTGGCGCCAAAAGGGCACGGGCCGCGCCCGCGCCGGTTCCATCCGTTCTCCCCTGTGGTCGGGCGGCGGCGTGGTCTTCGGACCCAAGCCACGCGACTACTCGAAGAAGATCAACGCCCAGGTCCGCAGTCTGGCCTTCAGCCGCGCGCTCTTTGACCGTGCTTCGGCCGGAGAGATCGCCGTGATCGAGTCCTTCGTGGCCCCGGCCTCCAAGACCAAGGCGGTTGATCAGATCGTCGGTCGCATTGCTCCGGCTGGCAAAGTTCTTCTGGTGGACGCTCCGTTCGCCGAGGGTACGCGCCGTGCCGCCCGCAATATCTTTCGGGTTTCCCTGCAGGAGGCGGCCAAGCTTAACACGCTCGATCTCGCCCAGTACCGCAAAATTATCGTTAGCACCAAGGCGCTCGAGGCCATTATCGCCCGCGTCAACGGAGGAAAGAACTGATGAACGCCAGCAAAGTTCTAAAATTGGTCCAACTCTCTGAGAAGGCCAACCAACTGAGCTCCATGCTCGGCCAGTATACCTTTGAGGTTTATTCCTCCGCGACGAAGTACACCGTCGCGGAAGCCGTCGAGCAGACTTTCAAAGTGACGGTTCGCCGGGTGAACATCCAGAACTATCGCGGCAAGAACAAGCGCGGTCGGAATGGCCGGCCCAGCACGACGTCCGATTTCAAGAAGGCGATCGTTACCCTCAAGGCGGGTGACAAGATCGAGTTGGTTTGAACCAGCTTTAGCCACCGGAGAACACCCACATGCCCATCAAGTCATTTCGTCCGCTCACGCCCTCAGGCCGTTTCACCTCGTTGAACCAGGTTAACTCCGTGGTTTCGAAGAAGCGCCCGGAGCGCGGACTCACCGAGCCGAAGCCCAAGACCGGCGGCTGCAATAACAATGGTCGCCGCACGTCCCGCCATCGGGGAGGCGGTCACAAGCAGCTCTATCGTGTGATCGATTTTCGCCGCGATATTCTGGACATGCCGGCCAAGGTGCAGGCGATCGAATACGATCCGAACCGCACGGCCCATCTGGCCCTGATCGCGTATACCAACGGCGAGAAACGGTATATTCTGGCCCCTGAGGGTCTGCAGGTCGGCGCGATGATCGTTACGTCCAACAAGGCCACCACGAATGACTTTGTGGTCGGTAACAACTTCCCGCTCGAACTGATCCCGCCCTCCACGAAGATCCACGCGGTGGAACTCGCCCCGGGCCGTGGTGCCCAGGTGGCTCGTTCCGCCGGCGCCGCCTTGGAGCTCGTGGCCGTCGAAAACGGCCGGGCCACGCTCAAGATGCCCTCGGGCGAGCTTCGCTTTGTCCATCCGAAGTGCCGCGCCACGATTGGAATTGTGGGCAATGGCGACCACAGCAAGCAGTCGCTCGGCAAGGCCGGTCGCGCCCGCTGGCTCGGCCGTCGTCCCCACGTGCGTGGTATGGCGATGAACCCGGTCGACCACCCGAACGGTGGCGGTCAGGGTAAGTCGAAGGGTGGTGGTGGTCGCCAGCAGCTCGTCTCCCCGTGGGGCCAGCTCGCCAAGGGTTTCCCGACCCGCCGTCGCTCCAAGTTGTCCAACGCCGTCATCATTGTTCACCACAACGGCCGCAAGCCGCGCGGTCAGAAGTAACCCCCACCTTTTCGTACCATGGCACGTTCCATCAAGAAGGGCTTTTTTGTCGACTATCACCTCCTCGAAAAGATCGAGAAGGCGGTCAAGAGCGGCGCGAAGAAGCCGATCCAGACCTGGTCGCGGCGCTCCACGATCACGCCCGACTTCATCGGCCACACCTTTAGCGTCCACAACGGGCGCATCTTCACCGCCGTGTATGTCACGGAGAACATGGTCGGCCACAAGCTGGGCGAATTCGCCCCGACCCGGGTGTTCAAGTCCCACGGTGGCATGACCCGCAAGGAGATCTAAATCGCATCCTGAAGCACATCATGGAGGGCGTAGATCGCGCCTGCCGTCGATCCCGTCCCCCCAACCAATACTTACCATGGAAGTCCAAGCTCTCACCCGTTACGCGCGCATGTCGCCCAAGAAGATGCGCGAGGTGATCCGCACGATTCAAGGCCGCAAGGCCGCGGAGGCGGCTGATTATCTCTCGCTCATCCCGCGCAAGTCCGCCCGCCTCATTGCCAAGACGCTGCGCAGCGCCATCGCGAACGCCGAGAATAACAACAATCTCTCGGCGGACGCCCTCACGGTCAAAAGCGCCATCATCAATCAGGGCCCGGTGCTCAAGCGCCACAAGGCCGGCGCCCGCGGTACCGCGATGCCCCGCCGCAAGAAGATGTCCCATATCCTCATCATCCTGTCCGACGGTAACACCAACTAATTTTTCCCCATGGGCCAAAAGACAAATCCGATCGGCTTCCGTCTCGCAGTTCGCCGCAACTGGCAGTCCCGCTGGTTTGCGAACAAGAAGGAGTTCCCCAAGCTGCTGCTTGAGGATCAGATCATCCGCGAGAAATTGATGGAGAAGCTCAAGCAGGCCTCGGTGCCGCGCATCTTCATTGAGCGCGCTTCGACCCGCGTCCGCGTCAAGATCTACACCGCTCGCCCCGGCATCGTCATCGGTCGCAAGGGCCAGGAAATCGAGAAGATCAAGGAGGAGCTCGCGAAGATCACCGGCAAGGAGATCCTGCTGGACATCCAAGAGGTCAAGAAGCCCGAGATCGAGGCCCAGCTTGTTTCCGAGAACGTCGCCCTCCAGCTCGAGCGCCGCATTGCTTTCCGTCGCGCCATGAAGAAGGCCGTCGAAATGGCAATGGCTCTCGGTGCCGAGGGTATCCGTATTCAATGCTCGGGTCGCCTGGGCGGTACCGACATCGCCCGTCGTGAGTGGCAGCGCAAGGGTCGCGTGCCGCTCCATACGCTCCGTGAAAACATCGACTACGGCTTTTCCGAAGCCCGCACGCTTTACGGCAAGATCGGTGTCAAATGCTGGATCTGCAAAAAAGAGGCGGACGTTTCCTAACGCCTGCTCATTCCCGGAATCTTAGGAGAAATTTACCATGGCTCTCGCTCCCGCCCGTACCAAATACCGCAAGTCCCAGAAGGGCTCACGCGCCGGCAATGCCAAGCGCGGCAACACCCTCGCGTTCGGCGAGTTCGGTCTGCAGTCGCTGACCCGCGGCCCGATGACGGGCCAGCAGATCGAGGCAGCCCGCGTGACAATCTCCCGCCACCTCAAGCGCAAGGGCAAGCTGTGGATCCGGGTTTTCCCGCACAAGCCCGTGACCAAGAAACCGGCCGAAGTGCGCATGGGTCAGGGCAAGGGCCCGGTAGAATACTATGTTGCGGTGATCAAGCCCGGCGCGGTGCTCTTCGAGCTCTCCGGCGTTTCCACCACCATCGCCAAGGAGGCTTTCCGCCTGGCTGATGCCAAGCTGCCTTTCCACTGCCGCTTCATCGCCCGTGAGGGCGTCGCGGTCTAAGATCCGGACCATTCAATAACATCTGCCATGACCTCCAAGGAAATCCGCGATCTCGCTCCGGCGGAAATCACCACCAAGCTCCGCGAAACCCGCGAGCAGCTGCTCCAGCTCCGTCTGCGCCGCCAAACCGGCCAAGTCGAGAAGACCCACGAACTCCGCACGCTCCGCAAGGACGTCGCCCGCTTGGAGACCATTCTGCGTCAAAAGCAGACCCAGACTCCGGTTGCCGCCTAATCTCAACGTCACTTTCCCATGTCATCCACTGCCACCGGCGCGCGCAATTCGCGCAAGACCATCATCGGCTTCGTCACCAGTCGCTCGGGCGATAAGTCCGTGAAGGTCACCATCCCTTACAAGACCCCGCATCCGCTGTACCACAAGGTGGTCAATCGGCAGACCGTCGTGCACGCGCACGACGAAAAGAACGAGACCCACCTGGGTGACAAGGTTGAGATCATGGAGACCCGCCCCCTTAGCCGCCTCAAGCGCTGGCGCATCATTTCCGTCGTCGAGAAGGCCGTCACCACGGACGCCGTAGCCATCAGCGAGAGCGATGTCGCGGCCCAGGTTCCCACCAAGATCACGGCCTCCTCCGCCGCTCCGGCCACCAAGGCCTGACGCCACCCGCCAACCCTCAGCCAAGCACCAGTCATGATTCAACTGCGCTCAATTCTCGAGGTCGCCGACAATACCGGCGCCCGCCGTGCGGCTATGATCAGCCGCAAGGGCCAGAACACCGACACCGCCGCGGTGGGCGACATCGTCACCATCCACATCAAGGAAAGCACCACCGACGCCACGGTAAAGAAGGGCGAGGTCGCCAAGGCCGTGGTTGTGCGCACCAAGGCCGCGGTCCGCCGCGCCGACGGCAGCTATCTCCGCTTCGACAGCAATGCGGTGGTGATCATCGATGCCACCAACAATCCGCGGGGCACCCGCATCTTCGGCCCCGTGGCGCGCGAGCTCCGGGCGAAGAATTTCATGAAGATCATCTCGCTGGCCCCGGAGGTTCTCTAAAATGAATAAGTTTCACATTAAGCGTAATGACGCCGTCGTCGTGATCGCCGGTTCCCAGAAGGGCAAGACCGGTAAGGTCCTTGAGGTGTTGTCCGGCGCCGGCCGGGCCCGCGTCGAGGGCGTGGCGATGATTAAGCGCCACCTGAAGAAATCGCAGGAGCATCCGCAAGGCACGATCTCCGAGCGCGAGGGCTCGGTCCACGTCTCGAATCTCCCTCTCCAACTCCTCCACCCGAGCCGCCAAATCCAAAACCAGCTCTGCCCCTCCCGCCGATACCCCATACTCCAGCCGCAACTGCTCAATCCTTCTCACTAAAAAAAGCGATCCCTCGCCAAACCGCACACCGGGCCCCGCCGACCTCCGCTCCTCACCCAATAATCCCATCTGGCAGTACTGCTGGATCACTTCGATCGTCGTCTCCGCTAATCGAGCCAACTCTTCCACCGCAAATTCCATTCGCGCCTCTTCCCGCACCTCCCGCGCCATCTGCATTCGCTTACCTTTCACTGCCTACTCTCCTCCCCGAGGTTGCCAACCACTCTTTTTTCCCAACTCCTCCCAAAGTTTCTTCTCCTCGGCTCCCACAGCCCCCGGTACGACCACCTCCAAAATTGCATACAGATCGCCACGACTCCCATCTTCCCGCCTTAATCCCTGCCCTCGCAATCTCAGTTTTTGCCCTGCCAAGGAACCCGCTGGCACTTTCAACATCACCGTCCCTTCCAATGTCTTCACCGGCACAGTCGCTCCCCCCACCATCTCCCACGGCGCCATCTCTAAGTCCGTCACCAAATCCTCCCCTTCCACCCGTAAATCTGGATGCCTCGCCAATCTCACCCTTAAATACAGATCCCCCGCCTCACCCCCGCTCGCCCCCTCCTGTCCCCGTCCCGCCAACCGAATTCTCTGCCCCTCCCTCACCCCCGCAGGCACTTTCACCCGATACGTTTCCACCCTCCCCCCACCCCTCTGCAAGGTCACCTCCCGACTCGACCCCTGCATCGCCTCTTCCAACGTCACCATTAAATCCCCTTCCACATCCGCCCCCCTCCTCGCCATCCGTCGCCCACCCGCCGCCCTCATCCCCTCAACCCCACCCATTCCACCAAACATACTTTCAAAGAAATCACTAAATCCCGTTCCGCCAAAATGTACCTCCTCCATTCCAGGCCCAGCCTGCCCCCTCGGTACTCCACCCGCCCAATCGTACCCACCCCCAGGCACCTCCCGACCCATCTGATCATACTTCGCTCGCTTCGCCGGATCACTCAGCACCTCATAGGCCTCGTTCAACTCCTTAAACTTCTCGGCCCCCTTCACTTTGTCCTTCGCCACATCTGGATGGTACTCCCGCGCCTTTTTCCGAAAGACACTCCGAATCTCCTCAGGCGTCGCCGTCTTCACTACCCCCAACACTTCATAATAGTTCTTATACTCCATCTGATCTCACCCCAGTCATAGCTCGACTCGTTCCATAAAATGAAATGGTCATAAAATAACTTCTCATCGTACCACCAGAACTACTCCCACGCCCCGCCCGTTTCAAGTTCTGGCCCAAGTTCCACTTCCCCCTTCTCCGAAACCGCTGCCAATCCATCGGAGAACGCCCTCACCCGCGAAAACTTTGGCTCCAACCCCCAACTCCCGTCCGGTTTCACATACCCCCACTTCCCACCCACCTCCTTCACCGCCGCCAGTCCACATTTAAAAACTCCCGCCCGCTCAAACTTCGCCGCAATCGCCCACTTCCCATCCACATCCAGATACCCCCACTTTCCTCCCACATCCTTCGCCGGCGCCAACCCACTCTCAAACGGTCCTACCGCCGCCAAGATATCCTGCGCCTCCCCTGTCCCATCCTGCGCCTTCAACCCCGCCTGCAACTCCACCACCTTCTCCTGCAAATCCATCAACCCCCACCCACCCCCAC